>CANGXK010000338.1 GCA_947457715.1 Gemmatimonadota bacterium | reverse complement strand
GATTCCATCCAGCCTCGCACCATGGCGGCGGCGAAAAGGGCGTGCGCGACTTCCAGTTGCTCAACAAGTATCACGTGTCGATGCTGCCGTACCTGCTCGACAAGCTCAAGAGCATTCAGGAAGGCGAGAGCAACATGCTCGACAAGACGATGATCATTTACGGCTCGCCGATGGGCGATCCGAACGTGCACAACCATCGTCGCTGCCCGCTCATGCTGCTCGGCAAGGCGGAGAATCGCCTCGCCGGCAACTTGCACATCAAGGCGCCGGACGGTACGCCGATGGCAAATGCGATGCTCAGCATGATGCACACGCTCGGTATGAACGACCTGACCACGTTCGGCGACAGCACGGGTGCCCTCAACCTGAACTCCCATGCGTGATGCTGCGCGTAGCGCCGGCGCTGGCCATCTGCTGCAGCGGGCCGGACAGCGGCTCACCGCCGTCGGCATGGCCGTCGGTGCGGCGCTGATGCTGTCTGCCTCCAATCCGGCGTCGGACTCGCCGTTGGCCGATGCCGTCATGCGCGGCGACAGTGCCGGACTGCGTGTGCTGCTCAAGCAGGGTGCCGATGTGAACGAAGTGCAGGGCGACGGGATGACCGCGTTGCACTGGGCCGCCTCGCGCGGCAATCTGGCGGCCACGCGCATGTTGGTGTCGGCGGGCGCCCGCCTCGATCCGGTCACGCGCAACGGCAACTACACGCCGCTGCACCTGGCCGCGCAGAACGGACGGGCCGAGACGGTGAAGGCGTTGCTGGCCGCTGGTGCGAACGTGAACGCGACCACGTCGTCGGGCGGTGCCTCGGCGCTGCACTTCGCCGCCTCGAGCGGTGATGCCGCGACGATCGATGCCCTGGTCGACAAGGGGGCGAGTGTGAACGTGCGCGAGGCGGCGTTTTCGCAGACGCCGCTCATGTGGGCCGCCGCGGCGAATCGCGTGTCGGCCATCACCGCGCTGATCAAGCGCGGGGCGGACGTTGAAGCGGAGACCCGCACGCAGAGCATCCCGGAGCAGGAGAAGAAGGACCGCGCGTATCTCGTCACGCGCTCGCGTCGCATGGCGGCGATGAAGTCGGCGGAAGCCCTGTTGGCGCCGACCGCCGTTGCGGCGGCTCCTCGTGCCGGCCAGCCCGGTGCAGCCGCCACGGCCCCGGCGTCAGCCTCGGCCCCGACGCCGCGCACCGCGCCGCCGTCGGCGGCATCGGCCGCTCCCGCACCGTCGTCGTCATCGGCGCCCGCCGCAGCAGGCGCCCCGACCGGCAACTCCGACACGCGCATCACGCCGACCGCCGGCGACCGCCGGCAGCGTGGCCCGTCGTACGGCGATCTGGTCGGCAGCAAGGGGGGTAACACCGCGCTGCTGCTGGCTGTGCGCGATGGCCAGACGGCGGCCGTGACCGCGCTGTTGATGGCGGGCGCGAAGGTCAATCATGCCAGCGCCGGTGACAGCACGACGCCGCTGCTGATGGCCGCGATCAATGGTCGCTTCGATCTGGCCACGACGCTGCTCGATCGCGGAGCCGATCCGAAGCTCGCCAGCACGGCGAACGCGACGCCGTTGTACGCCGTGATCAACGTGGTGTGGGCGCCGAAGGCGGCGTATCCGCAGCCGGTGGCGCAGTACCAGTCGACCGTGAGCTACCTCGAACTGATGGAAGCGCTCATCAAGGCGGGCGCCGACGTGAACGTGCGGCTCACGAAGCACCTGTGGTACATGTCGTACAACTTCGACCAGCTCAGTGTCAGCACGGCGGGCGCGACGCCGTTCTGGCGCGCGGCGTATGGCACCGATCTCGACGCCATGAAGCTGTTGCTCAAGCATGGTGCCGATCCGAACGTGGCCACGATCAAGCCGGCCGGTCGCTTGCCTGGCTCGGAAGAACTCGACGCGGATGTCGCCGCGGGGAAGGACCCGTCAGGCTTGCCGCCGGTGCCCGACAACGGCCCCGGTGTGCTCGCGATTCATGCGGCCAGCGGTGCCGGCTACGGCGAGGGCTTTGCGGCCAACGCGCATCGTCATGCACCAGACAGCTGGGTGCCGACGGTCAAGTTCCTGGTGGAAGAGCTCAAGGCCGATGTGAATGCCCGCGACTTCAAGGGCTACACGCCGTTGCATCATGCGGCGGCCCGTGGCGACAACGCGTTGATCACGTATCTCGTGAGCAAGGGCGCCGACGTCATGGCCGTTGCCCGCACCGGTCAGACTACGGTCGATATGGCGAACGGTGCGGTGCAGCGTATTCCGCCGTTCCTCGACACCATCGAACTGCTCGAGAAGATGGGCGCGAAGAACAACCACAAGTGCAAGAGCTGCTGATGTGCAGGCGGCCGATCGGATCCGATCGGCCGCGTAACGCGTAACGCGTTACGGCCGCAGCGCGACGCGCTGCAGGGCCAGCTTCACGGCGGCGTAGGCATCGATCACGCCGCCGGTGCGCGAGAGGGTGCTGAACATCACCCGCGCGCCGTCGCCCGGTCGGCGCACTTCGAGATCGGGCAGCGTGCGCACCGACTCCAGCAGGATGTCCCGCACCTGCAGGGTGCTGAGCTCCGGGAAGTACGTCATGAGCAACGCGGCCACGCCCGACACCACCGGCGCCGCCATGCTGGTGCCGCTCTCGCGCTTGAGACCACCGCCCGGCACCGTCGAGAGGATGTCCACGCCCGGCGAAAACAGGTCGACTTGCTGCCGGCCGTAGTTGGAAAAATCGGCCGGTAACGAGGCCAGTGGCTTCCAGCTTGACGCGCCCACTTCGATCCAGGTGTCTGCGCGCATGCCGCCGCTCAGCATGGGCGTGGGATACGACGGCGTTTCGTCGTTGTCTTCGCCGTCGTTGCCCGCCGCATGCACCAGCAGCACGCCCTTCGATGCCGCATAGCGCACCGCGGAATCCACCGCCGCCTTGGCCGGTGAATAGCCCTTGCCGAAGCTCATGTTCACGATCTGCGCGCCGTTATCCACCGCGTAGCGGATGGCCCGCGCTACGTCCACGTCGCGCTCATCGCCATCGGGCACGGCACGTATCGCCATGATCTCCACGTTGGGAGCGATCCCTTGCATGGCCGCACCGTCGCCACGCAGCGCGCCGATGATGCCCGCTACGTGCGTGCCGTGCGTGGCATCGGGCCCGGTCACGTCGCGCGTGCCGATCACACGCTGCGTCGAGCGCGGATTGAACAGCGTGTCGAGTCCGTAGCGGGCCTGCGCGTCGTACGCCGCGCGTGCGTTCGCGATCTCGGCGGCATTGAGCCCATCGGCATCGAGGCGCATCCACAGCTGCTTTGCTTCGTCCACGTCGGCCGAGGTCGGACGCAATGCGGTGACCGCGGTGCGCGTGATCGGTGCGCCCTTGAGGGCGGTGCCGAGCAGGCGTTCGACGCCGCGCAGCAGGTCGTCGATATTCTCGACTTGCAGCAACGTCGATTTCACTTCCTTCGCCTTGTCGCGATAGGCCGCGGCCAGATCGCTGCACTCGGCAGACTTCGG
>CANGXK010000337.1 GCA_947457715.1 Gemmatimonadota bacterium | reverse complement strand
TCGACGCGGTATTCCTGCGGAATCGCATGCAGCAGTTCGCGATCCTGCGGAATCGCCATCGCCCGGGCCACTTCGTTCACGCGGTCGACATCGGTGCGCCTGATCTCGTTGCCACTGATTGCCACGACGCCCGTGGAGCACATCGCACGCACATGCTCGCCGGCGATGCCGACGTACAGGGACTCTGGCGTGACGCCCGCCAAGCGGCTGGCTTCTTCGACGGCCTTCCGGATGGAGTGCGTGGCTTCTTCAATGTCGGAGACGACACCGCGGCGCAGGCCCATCGTGCGCGTACTCCCGACCCCGAGCACGCGCAGCGTCGGGGTACGCGGCAGATCGCCGTGCACCACCGCGACGATGGCGGTGGTGTGGGCGGTGCCGATATCGAGGGCGGCGACAATGGGTTCGGAAGTCATGGCTGTCTGGCGATCACTTGGTCACGGAAGCGGAGGTCGAGCTCCACCGCACGCAGATGATTCCGCGCGAGGTCCGCTTCCACTGGTAATATGTCCTTGAATCGCGCTACGGTCACCTCGGAGGCGGTGCGCACCGTGACGCCGCCCAATTTGAAGCGCAATTCGTCCGTTCCGGCCCGTTCGCCGTGGGAGACGCGGGCATAGAGCTGCGGCGCATCCCTGCGCAGACCGTCCAACAGCTGCAGGAGCGAACTGTCCGCCGTGGCCACCACGGGCACGTCCAACGGGTAGAATGTAGGGTCGATCGGCAGGGGCTGCCCGGTGGCATCGGCCGGTTCGAGCCGACCCTTGCGCGGCACGTACGCGACCGGTTCCCGCTCCACGACGCGAATCAGGAGCGTCCCCGGGAGCTGTCGTTCGACCACCACGGACGCGACCATGGGGTGCGCACCGACCCGATCGGCGAGCGGCTCGAGCGGCTGCCACACGGACTGCAATGTGTCGACCTTGAGCCGGGCCACGAGCTCCGTGGGGCGCGCATAGCGGACGCCCTCGAAGACCACGCGGCGTGCATGGAAGTAGTCCAGACGGGCGAGGGTGCGGGGGCCCCACCATGGGGCGCCGACGATGACGCCAGCCGCCAACAGGAAGCAGCCCGCGCGCGCCCAACGGAGCCACATGGGCCGCGCCGCCTTGGGCACGGCCTGCTTCCCCGATGCCACCGCCGGGTCGAACGCGACGGTGGCCATCAGCCGCGGAGGGCCTCGAGCAATTCGGGGCCCGTCTTCGTGATGTCTCCAGCTCCCATGGTGATGACCACATCGCCTGACTGCACGAGGGCCGTGAGCGCAGCGGCGGCCGCGGCCCGTGGGCCGTGCCACGGCATCATGCCCGCCGGCAACCGATCCCCGATCAGGGCCGACGTGACGCCAGGCTCCGGCGCTTCCCGCGCGCCATAGATGTCGCACAGCAGGACGACGTCGGCGGCGGCGAGCGCCTCGGCGAAATCGACCTGCAGGTCGCGCGTGCGCGAGTACAAGTGCGGCTGAAACGCGAGCACCAGACGACGGCCGGGATACGCATGCCGCGCGGCGGCAATGGTCGCCCGCACTTCGGTGGGGTGGTGGGCGTAGTCGTCGACCACCTCGATGCCCTGCACCGTGCCAAGCCGCTGAAAACGACGGTCAACGCCACGGAAACGGGCCAGACCGGGGGCCATCTGCGCGACCGCGCAGCCGAGGGCGAGGCCGGCGCCGATCGCCGCCATGGCATTCCGCACGTTGTGCAGGCCCGGCACCGAGAGCTGTACCGGACCGAGATCGTCGCCGTCGAAGAGCACGTGAAAGCGCGAGCCCATCGCATCGAGCGTCAGATCGCCGGCCACGAGCCGCGCGGCGGCGGCATGCGTGGACGGCGGGGTCCCGGGCTCGGTGGCGCTGTACGCGATTACCTCGTGCCGAGACGGGATGCGCAGTGCCATCGCGCCGTCATCATCGGCGCAGCGCACCACGACGCGTGCCGGCGCGAGGTACTGCTCGAAGGTGCGCAGGATGTCGTCGAGATCCCGATAGATGTCGAGATGATCGGCCTCGACATTGAGCACGACGGCGACCGCGGGATCGAGCGCGAGAAAGGAGCGATCGTATTCGTCGGCTTCGACCACATACGTATCGCGGCCGAGACACAGATTGCCGCCCCACAACTCGACGCGACCGCCGACGACACCGGTCGGTTCACGGCCGGCGGCCGCAAGCGCCTCAGTGGCCATGACGGTCGTCGTGGTCTTGCCATGCGTACCGGCAATGCCGACGAGCGTGCCTCCGCTCACGGCATCGGCGAGCGCTTCGGCGCGCCGCACGAGCGGGATGCCAGCGGCACGGGCGGCGACCATTTCCGGATGTGATGCCGCAATGGCCGAGGAGTACACCAGCGCGCGAGCCCCTGCGACCAGCGTAGCGTCGTGCGCGGCGACTGCGATCCCATACCGCGCGAGAGCCGGCGCACCGGCGGGATTCGCATCGGTCCCGTGAACACGCACCCCACGACGCGCGAGGAGTTCGGCCAGCGCACTCATACCGGCGCCCGCGATCCCGACAAAATGCACCGGTCGCGGATCGGTGGCATCAAGCAACAGGGCGGCCGTCATGGACGGCGCACGGGCGCCGGAATCGGCGTGACTGGGGTGGGAGTGCGGCGAAGACATGGCGGTAATATGGCGACCCACTCAGCCGATCCCCACCGCGTCCAGCCCCAGGGTCGTGATGACCGACTTGGCAATCGCGACGGCGGCACCGGGGCGGGCACGGTGCAGTGCGGCACGGTGCATCGCGTCGCGCGTCGTCGGGGCATCCCGCAGCATTCGCACGGTGGCATCGAGCGTCGCCACGCTGAAGTCGCGCTGCGGCACATAGCGTGCGGCCCCCGAGGCCTCGGTGGCTTCGGCATTGCGCGCCTGATGGTCCTGCGCGGCCGTGGGCAGCGGGACCAGCACCGACGGGATGCCCCACGCACACAACTCAGCAATCGTCATAGCGCCGGCGCGCGTCACGGCCAGATCGGCCGCCGCGTAGGCGCCGGCGATCGGCGCGAGGTACGGGCGCACGCGCACCAGGCCCGACTCCCGGTCGAGGTATGCGGACGCCTGATGCTTGCCCGTGGCCCAAATCACGGCAACCCCGTCCGGGAGGCCCTGCGCGATCCATGCCGCCACCACCTCGTTGAGCGCGCGCGCGCCCTGACTGCCGCCCACCACGAGCACGACGAACGCGTCTTCAGGAAGGTCCCAGGCGCGCCGCGCCTCGGCCCGCGAGCGCGGCGTTGCCGACGGCGGCTCGATCGGACAGCCGAGCGGCAGGACCTGCGTGTTCGCGCCCACGGTCAGCCGCGCCGCCGCTTCGGGAAAGCCGAGGAACAGCGACGTCGCCCCCTTGGCGAAGGTGCGCGTGGTCAGTCCGGGGTTGGAATCGGGCTCGTGCAACATCGTGGGAACGCCATGCGCGCGCGCCCACGCCAGCGCGACGCCGGCGGCATACCCTCCGGTCCCGATCACCGCCCGCGGCGACAGCGGTTCGGCGAT
>CANGXK010000336.1 GCA_947457715.1 Gemmatimonadota bacterium | reverse complement strand
GCCACGTGCACTCCGGGTCTCACGGTCAGATCGCGTGCCACGTGCTTTGGCAGCGCGTTCATGCCGCGCGTGCCCACGAACTCACCGTCGTGTATCGGATACAGGACCCCGTCCTGTACCCATGATTCCGCGAGACGCGAGAGACGCGGATCGTCGAGGCGGATCGAGGTCGCGCCGTGGTCGAATTGCCAGCGGCCTTCGCGGCGGGTGCTCATGCGTCCACCCACGCCGCGACTCTTGTCGAGGACCGTTACGGCGAGTCCATGGTCCTGCAGCGTGCGTGCACACGCGAGTCCGGAGATGCCCGCGCCGATCACGGTCACGCGCGGGGACAAACCAGCGGATCGACTCACGTGCGCCCGGTAGGCGGGGAAGTTCATGCGCTGCCGATGCTCGTCGCTCCGCCGTGGTCGAACCGTGCCCAACACCGCGACCTCAGGCGCGAACGGTCGATCGAACTGCCCCAGGCACCAGAGCAGACCGCCATACGAGGCCGGGTCACGCCCGTCGAGTGCATAACGGTGGTTCAGGTCGATCAGACGCTCCAGTGACTCGGTCGCATCCAACGACCACATCGGAATCGCCTTCCCCCATGTCATGCGCACGTTGTTGTGCAACTCGCCGTGTACGCGCAGCGACTCCTGCGCGGTGTCCCAGAGTTCATCGCCGGTGCCGCTGCGTGCGAGCGTCTCCCACGAGTGCCGTGTGCGCGTATCCCGCTCGTGCCGCGCCAGCGTCTCCCGTGCCCACGCCGGAATCGCGTCGAGCGTGTCGGGGGTATCGTGCCAGTAGCAAAAGGCATACGCCAGCTCGCGCCACACGAGCAGTTCGTCGAGATACTTGTCCGGCCCGTCACCGCCGCGCGCCACGCACTCCCGCACGATGCGGAACGTGGACACCATGCCGTAGTGGAAGTACGCCGACATCCGGCTCACGCCGTCAATCGTCGCATCGTTGCGCTTGGCCGCATAGCGATCGAGCCGGCCAGCGCTCACGAACTCACGCCACCGCCCATATCCGGCCACCGTACCGCCGCGCGTATGCGGCACCGGGGCCACGCCGTGGTCGATCTCGCAGAGCGCCACCAGCGATGCGATGTCGGCGTCTGCCAGTCGCAATGGCTCGAAGGGCAGGCCAGCCGGGATGAACGGCGGCGTATGCGTGGCCACGTCGTGCCAATCCATCGCGATGCGTTCCGCTCGAAGCGACGCGGTGTCGTCCCGAAACGCGAACGCGCGTGTGTGCGCTTTCCCGACCATCCGCATCGGCACCACGCACGCCGTGTCCACGCTCCACACCGCGCAGGACACGGCCTCGGCTAACGAATCGGTCAGCCAGTCGAGCGGGGCCACGGGCAGCGTCTCCGTCACGACCAGCGCCGCGCGCGCGGCGAGCAACCGCAGGGCTGGCCCGCGATGCCCCGGCCGTTCAAGGTGGAAAGCGTAGCCGACACCGCGCGCCGCACATTCCGCCTCAACGTCCCGCGCGCCTTCGAGAATGAAGGTGTGGTGCCGGTCCGAGGCGTACGGGTACTTCTCGGACAAAGCGTGATACACAAATACCGGTACCCCGAGGCGCTGGCCGGCGGTCAGCGCTACATCGAGTGCAGGGTTCTCATGCGCCCGCACCGCCGTGCGCATCCAGTAGATCACGAAGGCACCGGCGGCGGTCGCCTCGGTGGCCGAGTGGTCGGTGATCCGCTCGGCAAGATGGTCGGGAAGCGCGTTGGGTTGAAGCACGTTGGATAACGCGCGCCGATCCGATCTCGTGCCACCGCGTGGACGAAGGTGGCCATAATGACCCACGCCCGTTGGGAACGGGCAGGCGATGGGTCAGATTGCCCCGATACGTGTGAACGCGGCCTAGCGCATCGTTCGCCTTCTCTTTCGTCTTAACAGGAGTCCCCGTTGCGCACGTACATGGCCGACGCGTTCCGGCTGGCGCTCGTTGCTTTCGCGGTAACCGGCTGCGCGGCGTCTGATGCCACGCAGGTTTCAGACCGCGCCAGAGTGACCATCACCATCGAAAGCTGGCGCAACGACGATCTGTCCGTCTGGCGGGACAAGATTCTTCCCGCCTTCGAATCCAAGCATCCGAACATTCACGTTGTCTTCGCGCCGACCGCACCCGCCGCCTACGACGCCGGACTGAGCGCCAAGCTCGCGAGTGGCACCGCCGGTGACCTGATCACCTGCCGTCCCTTTGATACGTCGCTTGCCCTGTTTTCCAAGGGACAACTCGTGGGACTGAATAACCTGCCCGGGTTGTTCAATTTCGGCGAGGTGGCCAGAAGCGCCTGGAGAACCGACGATGGCAAAACCGTGTACTGCGTGCCGATGGCGTCCGTGATTCACGGCTTTTTTTACAACAAAGACGTATTTGACAAGTACGGAATCACGGAACCGGACACCCGTGATCAGTTCACGGCGGCGCTCAGCACGCTGAAAGCGCGCGGGGAGACGGCGCTCGTGATGGGCACGGCTGAACGCTGGGAATCCGCCACGGTTGGATTCCAGAACATCGGCCCCAACTACTGGAAGGGCGAGGATGGCCGGAAGGCCCTGATTGCTGGCACGGCCAAGTACACCGACGCGCCGTACACGCAGACCTGGGCGGCGCTCGCCACGTGGGCGCCGTACCTCCCAGCGGACTTCGCAACCATGGCGTATGCCACTGCCCAGAGCCGCTTCGCCCTCGGGAAGGGGGCCATTTACCCGACGGGCTCGTGGGAAATCGCGCAGTTCAGGAAAGAGGCGACCTTTACGCTCGGGATCTTCCCGCCCCCGGTGGGCACCGCTGGTGACGCCTGTTACATCAGCGATCATACGGACATCGCGATGGGCATGAACGCGGCGACCAAGCATCCCGCCGAGGCCAGACTCTTCCTCGAGTGGCTGACGTCGCGCGAGTTTGCGGAGCTCTACAGCAATGCGTTGCCGGGATTCTTCACTCTCGCCAGCCACCAGATTGCATTGACGGATCCACTCGCGAACGAGTTCCTCAACTGGCGCACCAAGTGCCGATCCACCATCCGCAACTCCTCGCAGATCCTCTCCCGCGGCGACCCGAGCCTCGAAAATGAACTGTGGCGCGTGACGGCCGCCGTGCTGAACGGCACACTCACTCCCGCGCAGGCCGGGCAGGAAATCCAGACCGGATTGGAGAAGTGGTACAAGCCCTAGGCCGCCGTGCACCGCGACGGTCGCTTATCGTGTAAGGGGGCGGCGCCCCAGTGTAAAAACATCGGGTCGGAGCACGCGGTACATCGCGCTCCGACCCGATCTCGTCGTACGAGAGGCTAACGGCTTAGTGCTTCGTCGTCTTCTTCTTCGCGTGCGGCGGCTCAGGCGGTGACGCCGGACCGATTCCATCCGGATCGAAGTGCTTCTTATCGGCCAGCAGCTGCGCGAACGACCAGGCGGTCAGCCCCAGCACGAACGTCCAGCTGATCGCCATGAAGGCAATGGCTCCACCAGACATCAGACCCCCGCGCGGT
>CANGXK010000335.1 GCA_947457715.1 Gemmatimonadota bacterium | reverse complement strand
CGTCATGCCGCCACGTGAACTACCCACCAGCGCGACCTTGTTCGCGCCCGTGGTGAGCAGCACGCGCGTCACGAACGCCGCCAGCGCGGCCGTCTGCTCCTCGGGGGTCGAGCGGTTCAGCTCCACCGCCGTGAGCATGCTCGACGCCGATGGATTGGGGAGATCCACCGCGAAGAGGCGTGAGGCGGGATAGCCGTTGGATTCGAAGTGCCAGATCACGTTATCCCAGAGACCGGCGTGGTCGCCGTTGCCGTGCACGAAGACGACCGGCGTCTGGGCCTGCGCGGCCATCGGGAACAGGGCGGCGGCGACCACCGCCATCAGGGCGCGGCGGAGCATCGGCGAGCGGTGTCGGGTAAGGAGGAGGGTGGGCATGCCGAAAATGTATTTCCGCACCGCCAAAGCGTCGGCAAAGTCGGAAATCCGTTACCAAATCGGCCGGCCCTGTTCTTGTGGCCCTCCCCCTGAGACCCTAGCGTACACACATCAGTCCGCCGGCTCGCCTCCCTCCCGCGAGCGCTCGATGCCGATATCGCGGCCCATCACGAACGTCCTACCTACCCGTGCAATGACGCCAGCGCGCCATGCCGCAATCACCGGATGGGGAGAAGCGCTCCCGCCCGCCATCCTGTCCAACGACGATCTCTCGACGTTCCTCGAGACCTCCGACGAATGGATCACGCAACGCACCGGCATGAAGGAACGCCGCGTGTCGCACATCTCGGCGATCGAGATGGCCACTATCGCGTCTTCACGCGCCCTCGCCTGCGCCGGTCTCGAGGCGGGTGAGGTCGACCTGATCATCTACGGCGGCTGCAGCAACGAAGAAGCGGTGCCCAACAGCGCCTCCGGCGTGCAGATCGCCCTCGGCGCCACGCGCGCGGCCGCGATGGACGTGAACACCGCCTGCACCAGCTTCCTCTACGGCCTCTCCACGGCCACCGCCATGATCCAGACCGGCGTGGTGCGCAACGCCATCGTGATCGGCGTGGAGCTCATCAGCCGCTATATGGACTGGAGCAATCGCAACGTTGCCGTGCTCTTCGGCGACGGCGCGGCGGCCGTGGTGCTGCAGGCGACCGACAACGAAGAAGGCGTGATCGGCACCGTGCTTGGCTGTGACGCCGAAGCGCGCCAGAGCCTCCGCGTGCGCGGTATCGGCTGTGGCTACGCCAATCGCGACGTCTCGCTTGGCGACACGCTCTGGGATTTCGACGGGCAGGTGATCTTCAAGCGCGCCGTGCACGGCATGAGCGAGGCGTCCGCCCGCGTGCTGCGTGAGGCGAACGTGTCCGCCGATGACATCGATCTCGTCGTGCCGCATCAGGCCAACCTGCGCATCATTGAGGCGGTGGCCAAGTACACCGGCGTGGGAATGGATCGCGTGATGGTCACCGTGCACAAGTACGGCAACATGAGCGCGGCGACCGTACCCGTGAGCCTGGTCGAGGCGCTCAAGGACGGCCGCGTGAAGCCGGGCAGTCTGTTGCTGATGCCCGGATTCGGCGGCGGACTCACCTTCGGCTCACTCCTCGTGCGTTGGGGACAGCGCACCACACCGCTCGGCGAATCCTCGATCGTGATGCCGCCGTGCGAACAAACCGCGCTCGAACTCGTCAACGAGATTCGCGCCAAGCAGGACCCGCACGGCCGCTCGCTGCGCGGACTCATGGAACCCGTGTTTGCTGAATCGAGGACTGCCTGATGACGTTTCGTCACTCCACTACCACGGGCGTGTGTGCGGCCCTGCTGCTCGGCAGCGTGTCCGCGACGTCCGTGTCGGCGCAGAAGGTCAAGCCCGCCGCGGGTGCTCCGAACACGGCTGCGATGCTCACGTCGCTCGACGCGCAGGCCGACCACTACGCCGGCGTCGCCAAGCAGATCTGGGGCTTCGCGGAAGTCGGCTTCATGGAGGTCAAGAGCACCGCGCTGCTGCAGTCCGAGCTCAAGAACGCGGGATTTACGATCACGGCTGGTGTAGCGGGTGAGCCGACGGCGTTTATTGCCGAGTACGGCAGTGGCAAGCCAGTCATCGCGCTGCTTGGCGAGTTCGATGCGCTGCCGGGCCTTTCACAGGATGCCACACCGTCGCGCAATCCGCTGATTGCCGGTGGGGCAGGCCACGGCTGCGGTCATCACCTGTTCGGCACGGCCAGCACGGCCGCGGCGATCGAGCTGAAGCGCTGGATGCAGGCCAACAACGTGAAGGGCACGCTGCGCATGATCGGCACGCCGGCCGAAGAGGGCGGATCGGGCAAGGTGTACATGGTGCGCGACGGCGTGTTCAACGACGTCGATGCGGTCATCGCCTGGCATCCCGCCGACGAGAACTCGATCACCGGCGAGCGGACGATGGCCAACGTGAGCGGCAAGTTCCGCTTCAAGGGCATCAGCGCGCACGCCGCCATGTCGCCCGAGCGCGGCCGGTCGGCCCTCGACGGCGTGGAAGTGATGAACGTGATGACGAACTATCTGCGCGAGCATATCCCCGATGGGACGCGCATCCACTACGCCATCACCGATGGCGGCCGCGCGCCGAATGTCGTGCCCGACGAAGCCGAGGTCTACTACTACGTGCGGCACGTCGATATGTCGGTCGTGAGCGACGTGTGGTCACGCGTGGTGAACGCCGCCAAGGGCGCAGCGATGGGTACGGGCACTACCTACGACCTGCAGCTGGTGGGTTCCGTATACGCGCTGCTGCCAAATGAAACGCTGGCCAAGGTGCAGCATCGCATGCTCGAGCGCGTGGGTGGCTACACGATGACGCCGGCGGAACAGGCATTCGCCGAGCAGCTGCAGAAGTCCCCGCAGTTCCTGGCGCAGCCACTCGCCAACACGGCCCGCATCAAGCCGCTCACCATCGGCGCCGCAGGTGCCGGGTCGACCGATGTGGGTGACGTGAGCTGGGTGGTCCCCACCGTGCAGCTGTCGGCAGCGACGTGGGTGCCGGGCACGGCTGCTCATTCGTGGCAGGCCGTCGCCGCGGGCGGCATGAGCTTGGGCGCGAAGGGGATGATGGTGGCGGCTAAGACGATGGCGCTCACGGGTGCCGAGCTGTTCGCGTCACCGGCCACGATCGCCGCGGCGAAAGCGGAGCTCGACACGCGCCGCGGGGCGGGCTTCACATACACCACGGTGCTGGGCGCGCAGAAGCCGGCACTCGACTACCGCAAAGGCAGCGTGCCGGCGGCGAACAAGTAGCCGGCGGCGAACGTCACCGCGTCACCGGCGGCGAGCGTTCACCGTCCTGCCATCAGCATTGACCCATTGAAGGAACCCGCCCTATCCGGCGTGTGTCCCGTTCTCCAGCACGACGACACACGTCGGATAGGGTAAGTCATTTGCCGGATGACGCCCGCAAGCGCTCACGGCGCAGCGCTTACGGCGCAGCGCTTACGGTGCTTTGCGATCTTTGCGGTCGAGCACGTCGTCGAGCTTCTGCTGCGCCTTGCCCATCACCTGCTGTGCTTTGCCCATCGTCTGCTGCGCCTTGCCCT
>CANGXK010000334.1 GCA_947457715.1 Gemmatimonadota bacterium | reverse complement strand
CGGCCACGACGTACACGCGCGTGGCTTCGTTATCCACGATCGCGAAACCCACGCCGTTGCCGTGAATGCGCGCCGCCACTTCGAGATCGGCGTCGCTGGGCTCGAGCAATCCCGACGGGTGGTTGTGCAGCATCAACTCGCCGCGTTCGGCCACCCCGGGAAGGGCCAGCACACTGCGCACGTCGCCGCGGAACACCACGCGCGCCGTCGTGATCAGGTTTTCGTCGTCGACGGTGCACACGAAACAGACTTCGTTGCCGCCGGCGAGCTTGATCGCCACCCGCACGGCAGACGCGGCCTTCGGGGACAAGCGCGCTTCACCCACGGTCTTCGCGCCTGCCTTCACCACGCGCTTGCCCGTCACGTCTTGCGCGGCTTCTTCTTCGCAGCGGGGAACAAGACGTTGTTCAGGATGAGGCGGTAGCCGGGCGAGTTCGGATGCAGCGAGAGATCGGTGGGTGCACTCCCGATGGCGTGCTGCGCATCTTCGGGGTCATGACCACCAAGAAATGTCCACGAACCCTTGCCGGCGTCACCATGCAGATACTTGCTCCACGGCGCGCCGTCTTCGCTGGCGAGCACGGTCACCCCTTGCTTCACGATGGCGCGATTGAAGCTCGTGGTCACGCCGTAGAAATCGGGCACCACCGTGCGATGATTCTGCACCAGCATCGTGGCCACGGGATCGAGCTTGGCCGAGAAGTCGAACAGCGTGAACGTGCCCAACGGCTGACGACGCGCCGGCACATTCACCTGATGGCCGTCGATGTCGCTGAGTGCGTTGATGTACGGTGACGGCTCCACGTGCGCGCCCGTGAAGGCGAGCGCCCGCGTCCAGTCGAGGCGCGCGTCGGCATCGGGGGCCGGCGGCGTGCCATCGGAGAACGGCCCCGCAATGTCGACGGTGTAGGCCGCGATCGCGAGATCGAGCGACTCGGTGGCGCCGCACATGGCGAAGAGGAATCCGCCGCGGTCGACGAAGCCACGGATGTTGTCGGCCACGGCTTTCTTGAGGCCGGGCACATCGGTCTTGCCGAAGCGCTTGGCCATCGCGATGTCGCGCTCGCGCTGCGCGACGAACCAGGGCGCGTCGCGATAGGCGAGATAGAGCTTGTTGAACTGGCCCGTGAAGTCTTCGTGGTGCAAGTGCACCCAGTCGTACTTCGACAGGTCACCCTGCATCACGGCGTCGTCCCACACCGAGGTGAACTCGATGCCGGCATACGTGAGCGCCAGCGTGACCGCGTCGTCCCAGGGTGGCTGATCGACCGGGCGATAAATCGCGATCTTCGGCGCGCGCTCCAACACCACGGCGTCCATGTTGCCGCCGGCGACTTCCGCGCGCATGGAGGCCACGGCCGCATCGGTCATCAGCTCGATGCTCACGCCATCGAGCGCGGCCCGGCGACGCAGATCGGGCGCGTCGGGGAGCAGGAACGAGCCGCCGCGATAATTCAGCAGCCACTCCGCCTTCTGCCCGTTCTTGAGCGCGAGGTACGTGACGCCGTAGGCCTTCAGGTGATTGCGCTGACTGTCGTCCATCGGCAGCAGCATCGACTGCGCCGACAGCGAGCGCGCCATGGTGAGCGACACCATGGTAACGAGCAGGGCCGCGATCACGCGGCTCCAGAGGGTGGTGCGAACGGACAAGCGCATAGGGGAAATGTACCCGTGAACGCTCAATGAGTCACAGGCGGCACCTGCCCCTTCATCCGTTCGAGTTCTCGGCGCGCCTGTGGAGCCAGCGCGCTGGTGGGATAATCCACGAGCAGTGTTTCGAAGCGCGTGGTGGCGCCCGCTTTGTCACCGGCGGCCAGCAGGGCGCGCGCCGAGGCCAGCAGCGCTTCCGCCGCCTCCGGACTCTTGGCCCACGTGGCAATGATGCGATCCCACAGCGTCATCGCGCCGGCTTTCGGTGACAACCGCGCCGCCATGGAGAGCAGCGCCGGTGCCGCCGGTCCAACCGAGTCGGACAGCGCGATGAAGCGCGCCGCGGCGCCGGCCGAATCGCGACGGGCGAGGGCGAGAAACGCGGCGCCCAAGCCGGGCGATTGATCGACCCGGGTGCGCGCCAGAATGCCCAGAGCGTCCACCAACTCACCGCGCTGCGTCGAGGCACGCACGAGTCGCTTGCGCGCGGTGGCCAGGTCGCCGTCGTACAGCGCCAGCCAGCCGGCCGTTTCGTCGTCGTCCTCGAGATCGGTGCCCTTCACCGCCTCCTTGGCCCGCGCCAGATCACCCGCCCGCAGATAGGCACTCACGAGCGGGCGTGCCATGGCCGAACGCGCCGTTTCGTCGAGCAGCTTGCCCGAGGCCTCGATGCGCTGCTGCGCATCGGCCGCACGCCCAAGCTCACCAAGGGCCGCGATTTCGATGGGCAGCAGCGCGCGGGCGCGCACGGCATCGGTGCCCGGCCCTTTTCGCGACACCAGCTGCAGCGCCCCGTTGGCATCGCCGGCGTTGAGCGCGGCCTGCGCGGCCCGCTGCTGCGCTTCGAGATCACCACGCTTCTCGAGCACCGCCGTCCATGCGTCGCGCGCCACCAGCCACGACTGCGCCAGCTCCGCCCGTTCGCCGAAGGCGCGCCAGGCGGCGGAGGTGGAGTCGTCGGCCTTGACCGACGCCAACGCAAACCACGCGCGTCGCGGCTCGCCCCACGCCAGCTCGAGCGACGACAGCAACCGGCGCGGCGCCAACATCGCCGGCTCGGCCAACAGGACGGTGCGAATGGAATCACGCGTGGGGGCCGGCGCGCGGTTCAGCGCGAACATGGCCGCCGTTTCGAGATACGGTTCGTCGCGTAAGGCCTCGCGGAACGCGACGGCCGCCGCATTCCAGCGCCCCAGCGCCACGTGTAGCTGCGCCACTTCACCGGACAGCGCGCCTCCACTGCCCAGCAGGCGCCCCGCTTCGCCGAGAACGGAATCGGCAGCCTGCGCGCGTCCCTGTTGCAGCAGCAGCCGTGCATATTCGCGGAACGGCGCGCCGTCGTTGCCGGCCGCGCGACGCCATGACGTGAACGCGATGCGGGCTTCCTCGTCGCGCCCGATGCTGACCAGCGCGCGCAACTGAATGCCGCGCGCCACCGGATCGGTGGGACGTAGCTGCACCACACGCTGCACGACGGGAATGATGGAGTCGCGCATACCCAGCTCGGCCCACACGCGCTCGAGCCCGAGCAGTGACAACGCCACCTTGTCGCCGTCGGAGTTGCCGGGAATGAGTGCGCGCTGCAGCACCTCGCGATACGCGAGGGCGGCCTTCTTCATGTCGCCCTTGTCTTCGGCATCGAGCGCGGTGCCCAGCGCGTCGGCGGAGTCCACGCGCGTGGCGGGCGGCCGGACTCCGCCCTGCGCACGCGCGCCGGCGAACGGCGCCGTGAGCAGACCGAGCGTGAGCGCCACGAGCACACGAGGCGACACGGTCGGCAGCGCGAGCCCCTTACGGCGGCGTCGTGCCATTGAGCTTGCGGAAGTACTCGATCACGATGCGACGCTCGT
>CANGXK010000333.1 GCA_947457715.1 Gemmatimonadota bacterium | reverse complement strand
TGCTGGCGGCCTGTGCGACCGCCATGGCGGCCAGCCCCTTCATACGCCCCGATCGCCGCGTGGTGGACCTCGTGGAGGCCGGCAGCGCCCCAAGCGAAGCCCTGCACGGGTACGCGGGACACGACGACACCACCGGCACGGCCGACGGCCGTGCGTACCGGCAAGCGCGCGGCTGGATGCGCTACGCCGTGACCACGTTCGACGACACCGAGGTCACCATCGCCTGCACCTTTCTGGGCAGCGCGTCGGGGAGCTTCGACCTGATCGTGGAAGACAGCATCATCGCCACCAAGCGCGTTGATGTCACGACCGGTACGCCCACCGTGGTCGAACTCCTCGTGCCCTTCACCGTGACCACGGGCAAGACCAGCATTGCTGTCACACTGCGCGCGCACGACGGCCCCACGCCACGGCTGCACGAACTGCGCACGATTCAGGATCACAACGAAGTCCCCCGCTCTTCCGGAGTCACCCGATGAAGCTGTCGTCCGTTTCGCATCTCACCCGCACGGTGTGGGCACTTGCCGCTGCCGCGGCGGTCGTCTCCACCGGCACACTCGACGCGCAGGCTCCGGCCGCCACGAAGCGGCCCGCAGGCGCGCAGTGGCTGACCCGCCCCGAGCGCACCGACTACGCCGAGACCAGCCGGTACGACGAGGTGATCGCGTACATGAAGCAGATGGCGGCGGTAAACCCGAACATCCATCTCACGACCTACGGCTATACCACCGAAGGACGGCCGCTACCGTTGGCGGTGATCGGTGCGCCGGGCGCCAGCGCCGAGCAGGTGCTCGCGACGAACAAGACCCGCGTGTACATCCAGGGGAACATCCACGCCGGCGAAGTGGAAGGGAAAGAAGCGCTGCTTTGGTTGCTGCGCTCCATCGCCAAGGGGGAGCGCAATGCGTGGCTCAAGACCACGGTGCTGCTCATCAACCCCATCTACAACGCCGACGGCAACGAACGCGTGTCGGTGTCCAACCGTGGCTCGCAGGCCGGCCCGGTAGGCGGCATGGGCACGCGCGAGAACGCGCAGGGGCTCGACCTCAATCGCGACGGCACCAAAATGGAAACGGCCGAAGCGCGTTCGATGGCGGGCTTGCTCACGCGCTATCAGCCGCATGTGGCGATGGACTTGCACACCACCGACGGCAGCTCGAACAGCGGCTTCACCATGACGTACGAGACGTCGCTCAATCCGAACAATTCGAAAGCGCAAATGCGCCTGCTGCGCGACGTGCTGCTGCCGGAGATCACGAAAAACGTGAAGACGAAGCACGGCGCCGACTGGTTCTACTACGGTGGCGTGTCGGGCACCGGCGAGCAGCGCGCGTGGCGCAGCGACGCCGAGCTGGCCAAGCCGCGCTACACGTCGACGTACTACGGCGTGCGCAACATTCTGGGGCTGCTCACCGAAACGTATTCGTATGCGTCGTTCAAGACGCGCATCACCGAAACGTACTGGTTCCTGGAAGAGTCGTTGAGCTACGTGGCCACACACGGCGAGACCGTGCGCAGCGCGGTGGCGCAGGCCAACGCCGAGTCGATCATCGGACAGCAGCTGGCCGTGAGGCCACAGCTGGTGAAAGCACCGGCGCTGGAGCGCATCGTGTTCGCGCCCACCATCTCGGTGCGCAATCCGTACGTGGCCGACCGTCCGTATCGCCTGCGTCCCGATGGCCAGGATCGTGCGGCGGTGACCACCGAGATGCTGCCGTTCTTCGGCACCGCCGAGCCCACCGAGACCAGTCTGGCGCCGCGGGTGTGGGTGGTGCCCATGCCGGCGCCGGCCGCTGCGGCGCCAACGCCGGCACCGGGTGGGTTTGGTGGTGGACGCGGTGGTGCGCAGGGGACGCCCGCGCAGCGCATGATGGCCACCGTGATTGACCGGCTCGAGGCGCACGGCATCCGGTACCAAGTGACGGCCGCCGACCAGCCGTTCAGCGGTGAGCGGTTCGCGATCGCGACCAACACCGTGGAGACGCGCGAGTATCAGGGCTCACACAAGGCACGCACGCTGACTGGGGCGTGGGAAGCGGCCGAGCAGACGTTGTCGGCCGGGTCGCTGGTGATCCCGATGGATCAGCCGCTGGCGAGGCTCGCGTTCATCCTGATGGACCCGCGGTCGGACGACGGGTTCATGTGGTGGAATATCCTTGACGCGGTGCTGGGGCAGACGCCGGCGCCGGCGTACTACCCCGTGTGGCGGTCGATGAACGCGGTGAAGTAGCGCGGCGTTATCGCGCGGCGCCGTCGAAGTAGTCCACGATGCGTCGCGACAGCGCACCGATCAGGTCTTCGGCTTCACCGATCTGGCTGGTCACGCCGTTGGCGAAGAACGCGATGATCACGGTGCCCGAGCGCGCGTACACCATGCCCACGTCGTTGGCGATCACCGGGCTGTCGCCGGTTTTGTGCGCCACGGGAACATCGAGGTAGTGCGGGATGCGCCGGGCACCGGCCTGCTGCCGGCGCAGCATGGTGCGCATCATCGCCGTGCTCGCGGGCGACGTGATGGTGCCGCGTTCGATGGCTTCGAGGAGGCGCCCCGTTTCGCGCGGGGTCATGTCGCCCAGCCAGTAGGCACGATCCACCACCGGGAGCCGGGCGCGGCCGTCGGCCAGAATTTTCTTGTTGGCCGGGTCGCGCACCATGTCCACCCATTGCGCGCGCTCGCCCGTGAAGAGCGGCGCGTACAGCTGGAACAGCGGGTCGCCCTGCTGCGCGTATTGCAGCCCCGTGGTTTCCTCGGCCGACAGCGCGTCGAATGCGGGATTGAGCAGCGCCAGGATCTTGCGGCGGTACACGTGCCCGCGCGCCACCATGCGGAGATGCGGAAAGCCCGCGCTGGTGAGCCATGCATTGAGAGTGTCCACGCCGCCGACACGCGTGAGCAACTGGTCGGTGGCCACGTTGTCGCTCGTGATCACCATCTCCGTGAGAAGATCCTTGATGGTGGGCGTCTGGCCGAGGTCGTGGTACTGGAGTACGCCCGATCCATCGCGCAGGTCGGCGCGGCGGATCTCGACGCGTTCGGCCAGGTTCAGCTTCCCTTGGTCCACCAACTGAAACGCGCGCACCAGGATGGTGAGTTTGATGACGCTCGCGCTGCTGAAGGCGTCGTCGGCGCGCACCGCGGCCTCTTCGCCGGTGGTGAGATGCTTGACGTACACGCCCGTGCGCGCGGGAAAGCGCGCCAGTTCCGCCTCGAGCAGCCGCGTGAGCTGGCCGGGGGCCGGCGGCGCCGTGGGCTGCGCGGGCAGCGGTGCGGGCGCGGACATGAGCGCGACGGCGAGGGCCAAGGCGATCAGTGTGGTGCGGGCGTAAGTGAGATGCATGAGGAGCGGGGTGATGAGGGCTGCCGTCGGCCTTACCACAACAGCGTGACGGACGTACTCCTGATAGCGCTCGCTGACCAGCATCCCCCGCGCGGGGAGAGCCTTGTGTTCGACGAAGACCACACCGCGTTCGTCGTTCACGACCGATTCCAACACGCTGAACT
>CANGXK010000332.1 GCA_947457715.1 Gemmatimonadota bacterium | reverse complement strand
TGGGACCAATGGCCTCGGCACCTTTCTGCTCGGTCTCGCGATCGGGGCAGGGGCCGCGCTGCTGTTCGCACCCGCCAGTGGGGCTGAGACCCGGCAGCGGCTGCAGGACGAAGCGCGCCGCGCCAGTCGCAAGGTCAAGGACATGACCGATGAATTCGGCGAGAAGGTGGCCGATTCCGTCGAGAAGACGCGCTTCCAGTTCGATGAGCGGGTCGGCCGTGCTCGCGATGCCGTGACCTCACGCGTGCAGGCCGTCGGTGACGCCGTGTCGGTGGGGCGCGATGCGGCGGCGCAGGCCCGGGCCGATCTCGAGCGTGCCGTCGCCGACAGCAAGCGGGCGTATGCCGACAGTCGTCGTGCCCATCGCGAGCATGGCCGTCGCGCCGGACCGGACGACACCACCGCGCCGGACGATCTGGTCGCAAGCTCCGGGGAGGAGTCCGCTGGCGCTTCGAGCGAGAGCTGAAACCTGGTGGGACATTGTCCGACGCGTCTGGCATCAAGGCGCCGAGGACAATGTGCTGTTTCTGGCGGGCGGGCTGGCCTTCAATGTCCTGCTCGCCCTTCTACCGTTCGTGTTGTTATTGATCTCGGGGCTGTCGTTCCTCCTTGGCCGCGAACCGGAGCAAGCCGCGAACACGGTCACCGCGCTGGTCGATCGGCTGCTACCCAGTGGCGCGACGGCGCCGGGGGAACTGTTGCGCGGTGTCGTGGCCGACGTGCTCAACACCCGCGGTGCGGTGACGGCATACTCCGCGATCGGTTTCGCCTGGTTCTCCACGCGACTCTCCGGATCGCTGCGCAGCGTCCTTGCCTTGATCTTCGACGGCACGGATCGCGGCATCGTGGCCGGCAAGATCTTCGATTTCGTGGCCACCATCATTGCCACCGTGGCGATCGTCGTGTACGTGGTGATTTCGACCTACGTCGATCTCGCCACCACCCGCGGACTCGCGCTGCTGCAGGAAACGGGGCTGCGTTCCGAGGCGATGGGGGCCGTCGGCTACGTGCTTGGCCGCCTCATGGCGCTGGCCGTCGTGTTCGTGCTCTTCTACGCGATGTATCGCGGCTTGCCGCGTCGTCGTCCCAGCATGCGCATCGCCGCCGTGGGTGCTGTCACCGCCTCGATCCTGTTTGAAATCGCACGACACCTCTTCGTGCTGATCGTCGCGCGCTTCGACCCGAGTTCGCTTTACACGGGCACCATCGCCGCCATCGTTGCGATCGTCTTCTGGACATATTACGGCGCCCTGTTGTTTCTGATCGGTGGCGAGGTCGCGCAGGCCTACGACCTGCGCCGCGCCGAACTTGCCGCGCTCCGTGAAGCCGAGGCCTCGATTCGCGCTGCGGCCGCTGCGGCGCCGACGCGCGCCAAACCGATCAAACGTCCTCCGACCCAACGCCCGTGACCGAAATCGCCGTTTTGCTCGATGTGCGCAGTGACACCGTGACCAAGCCGACCGCCGCGATGCGGCGCGCGATGGCCGACGCCGAGGTGGGTGATGATGTCCTCGACGGCGATCCGACCACGCGTCGGCTCGAAGCGGTGGTCGCCGAACGGCTCGGCAAGGAGCGCGCGCTCTTCTTCCCGAGCGGTTCGATGGCGAATCAGGCGGCGATCTGGGTGCAGAGCATGCCCGGGACCGAGATTCTGCTGGACGCCGATGCGCACATTCTGCACTGGGAAATCGCCGCGGCAGCCGGGCTTTGCGGCGTGCAGGTGCGACCCATTCGCGGCAACACGCCGGTGTTCCGTGCCGCCGATCTGGTGGCGGGCATTCGGGCTCCCTCCATTCACGCGATCGAGCCGTCCATGGTCTGTCTCGAGAACACGCACAACGGTGCGGGCGGTGCGGTGACGCCCCTCGACGCCCTGCGCGAGTTGTCTGCTGTCGCGCGTGGACTCAACCTCCCGGTGCACCTCGACGGTGCACGTCTGTGGAATGCCTCGGCCGCGACTGGTACTGCACTCGCCGACTTCGCCGCCTGTGCCGACACCGTGATGGTCTCGTTTTCGAAAGGCCTCGGTGCGCCTGTTGGCGCCTGTCTCGCCGGACCGGCCGACGTCATCACCCGTGCGCTCCGGGCGCGGAAACGACTCGGCGGTGGCATGCGACAGAGCGGCATTCTGGCCGCCGGCGCCCTGCACGGCCTCGAGCATCACCTGGCCCGACTCAGCGAGGATCATGCGTCCGCGAAATATCTCGCCCAACTGGTCGATGGCGTCGGCGGCGCCAAGGTCGTCATGCCCGACACCAACATCGTCATGATCGACCTGCCCAGCCCTCGCGCCGACGCTGTCGTTGCGCGCGCGGCGGAACTCGGGGTACGCCTCTCGAAATGGCACAACAGTCGGGTCCGCGCCGTCGCCCACCTCGATGCCCCGATCGGACGCATCGCCGAGCATGGGCCGAAGATCGCGCAGGCGCTTGCCGACATGCTGGCGTAGAAAAGCGCACGGGAGGTCCGCTCTGTCGAGCGAATCCTCCCGTGCGCAGTGCTCCGGGCCTGACGAAGCGACGCCAGACTCCACGTGCCGCTGCTACCTTCGGGGTCCTGACGGATTTGGCGGGCTGTCGCCCTCCGGGACCCGGAGCAAATGGAAGTTAATCAGCGGCGGCGCCAAGTGGTACCGGCGGGGATCGCAGGCTTCGCGCCTTTCGTTCCACCCGCCAGGTGGCCGTGTAGATTGAAGGGCATGTCGCTCGCTCTCGCCCGCAAATACCGCCCTCGGAACTTCGCGACCGTAGCGGTGCAGTCGCATGTGGCCAACACCCTCAAGGGCGCCATCGCTCGGGGGCGTGTTGCGCACGGATACCTGCTGTGCGGTCCACGGGGGACTGGCAAGACCACGCTGGCTCGCGTGCTTGCCATGGCGCTCAATTGTGAGGAGCTCGCCGACGCCCGCCGCGTGAGCGGTACAGCCTCCGCCACCGAATTCAGCGAAGCCATGGCCGCGGCCGGTGAACCGTGCGGCCGGTGCACCAGTTGCCAGCGCATCTGGAGCGGCAGCGCCTCGCTCGATGTGGTCGAGATCGACGCCGCTTCCAATCGTGGTGTCGACGACGCCCGTGAACTCCGCGAGCGCGCCATGTACGCCCCGTCCGGCGACGATCGCTATAAGGTCTACATCGTCGACGAAGCACACATGCTCACGCGCGAGGCGTGGAACGCCTTGCTCAAGGTGCTCGAAGAGCCGCCGCCGCGGGTCGTGTTCGTCTTCGCCACCACCGAGCCGCAGAAGATCGCGCAGGCCGCCGCCCCCGTGCTCTCGCGCCTGCAGCGGTTCGATCTCAAACGCATCGGACCCGCCGAAATTCGTGAGCGGCTCGCCGCCGTGCTCACCGAAGAGGGCGTACCCTTCGAGGCCGACGCGCTGGGTATGATCGCCCGCGCCGCCGACGGCGGATTGCGCGACGCGCTCTCGCTCACCGACCAGGTGCTGTCCATCGGCGAGACCGCTGAGGTCACCTCGGAGCGCGTGCGCGACGCGCTCGGCCTGGTGCCCGACGAAGAATATCTCGCATTG
>CANGXK010000331.1 GCA_947457715.1 Gemmatimonadota bacterium | reverse complement strand
TGATACCGTTCTGCACATCCATCGATCTCGAACTTCGATTGTCAAACAGCGATCCTACTGCCCTGCTATGTGAGCGCAACCGCTTGCGGCTGCGTCAGTTACTCGGTGTTGGTGCGCCGCGTTCTCTGCGGCAGATCGTATTAATAAGCCGCCGTGCTGCTCGCGTCAAGGCGTCCGGTCGAGCTTTTCTTTACGCGGGCGATACGCGTTCGTGGTGATCGGTAGTTCGATGCACGTGGCCGCTGATCGATCGTGTTCCCTTGACCCTCTCCGGCTCTCCGGTCAGCCTTCGTACATGTCTGTCCAGAACGACCTTGGTCTCCCCGGTGCGCTCCCGGCGCGCGACCGCCTCGCACTCCGCCGATGGCTGCTGTTCTCCATCGTTGCCGTCTTCTTCGCCGTGGCCGTGGGCGGTATCACCCGCCTCACCGAGAGCGGGCTGTCCATCACCGAATGGAAACCGGTGTCCGGCGCCTTGCCGCCGTCAAGCGACGCGGCGTGGGCGGCCGAGTTCACGAAATTCCAGCAGATCCCGCAGGCGAGCAGCACCCACGCCGGCATTTCCCTGAGCCAGTTCAAGTGGATTTACTGGTGGGAGTGGTTCCACCGGAACGTGGCTCGCACGGTCGGATTGGTGTTCGCGATCCCGTGGCTCCTGTTCATGGTACAGGGACGCATTCCGCGACGACTGCGCCTGCGTCTCACTGCCCTGCCGCTGCTCACGCTGGGGCAGGGTGCACTCGGCTGGTACATGGTCCAGAGCGGCCTCGTGGAGCGCATCAGCGTGAGCGCCTACCGTCTCACCGCGCATCTGGGGCTTGCCCTCGGCATTCTGGCCGTGAGCGTGTGGACCCATAGCGAGCTGCGCGAGCGCTCGCCGGCAGAGCGGAGTGAACCCCTGGCCACGTCGCGCAACTGGCGGCGTGCGCTGCTAGGTGCGACGGTGCTGCTGGGGATCACGGTGCTCTCCGGCGGCTTCGTGGCCGGGCTTCGCGGCGGCCGGATCTTCAACGAGTTCCCGCTCATGGGCGGACAGGTCGTTCCGCCCGGCTACGGCACACTTACGCCGTGGTGGAGCAACGCGTTCGAAAATCCGGCAGCGGCGCAGTTCCACCATCGGCTACTCGCCATCACGGTCACGGTGTTCGTCCTGACGCTGGCGTGGCGTGCGCGTCGCACCCAACTGCCCCAACGGGTGCAGCAGGCGGTGCTCGCCTTCGGTGCAGTCATCGCCCTGCAGTTGGTGCTAGGTATCACCACGCTGCTGCTTGCGGTGCCCGTTCCGCTGGGAGTGCTGCACCAGTTCACCGGCGTGCTGGCGCTCACGGCGGCGCTGGTGGCGACCCAGCGGGCCATGGCGTCGGGCGCAACGTCGTTGTCTGCCGAACGTGACACGGGGGCCGCGCGCCCGGCGCGGGCGATCTTGGCACCAGTCGACGCGGCAACGACCGTTTAACGACCGACCGCGCCACTCCGGTATCGCGCTCGCGCTATTGGCCGTTCGCCGTCATCAGTGCGCGTGGCGCGCCGGTCAGCGTGGCGCGCCGGTCAGCCCGCGTCGACGTGACGGCGAGTGGCGTGTCACTGCCATGCAAGTGGTCGACGAGGCGGAGCCTCCCATGCGGCGCCCATTTTCAACGCGGCAATGACTGATGAAACGAACGTGGAAGGCAATGGCTGTCCTCACGCTACTCTCGGCGAGCGCGTGCTACTTCCCCACCGGCTGCGATGCCTATGCCGCGCCGGGACTCTCGATCACGGCGCGCGACGCCACGACCGGCGCGAGTATTCAAGGGAACGACGTCCGCGTCATTCTCTCCGCGGAACGTCAGGCTGATACCACCCGGTCGCTGCCGGCGTCGCTCGCGTACGAGTCGCCCGGCACGTACACGGTGGTGCTGGAGGTGCCGGGCTACCTGCGCTGGGACCGTGCGGGAATCAGGGTCCGCGCCGATCGCTGTCACGTGAAGACGGTGCAGGTCACCGCGGATCTTCGCCGCGAAGGCTAGAATTTCCGGAGGCCGGCTCGTGGTCCGCGGGTCCATCGCGGTCGAGCGACTTGGTTGGCTTTTCCGCGGAGGACACGGTGCAACACGTTCCTGAACTGATGAAGTCGCCAGCCCGCTCCCGCTTCGCGTGTGTGGCCCGCTCCACGGCCGGCGTGAGCGTCGCGCTCCTGCTCGTGGCACTGGCCTCGCGGCTCGCACTCGGGCCGATTCACGCCGTGCGGGACGCGGCAGGGTGCGAACGCGCCTACGCGGACGCACGGACCAAGATGGACTCGCTCTCGGTGACGTACCTGTCGTTCCCCGACTCAGCCACGCGCCAGCTACGACATCGGTGCGGCGAACTCCGCGCGGCCGCTGTGAGTGCGCCGGGGCGTTGAGTCGTCCGGCCGACTCACCGCGTCGTGCCGCGCACGCGGAACAGATAATTGATCTTGACGAACGCCCCGTCGTTCGTGCGCTGCACGTCGGTGGGGCGCATGGTTTCCGTGGTATCGACGCCGGTTCCGTAGCTCCCGTACACTACCGTGCCCGGGCTCGGCGGATAGCTCACCAGCACATCGCCGCGCTCCAGGAGTGACTTCGTGGCGGTGCGTTCGACCACGCTGCCGCTGGCCGAACGACGGAGCAGGGGGCGCTCGGCGAGCGGATCACGCAGGGCACTGTGGTCGCGCCACTCCACCTGAACCACAAACGGCAGGAAGAGCGCCCGTAATGACTGATATTCAAGACGCAGTCGCGGCACGACCTACGTGCCCAAAACGGAACCGTCGCGCGTGCCCCCGCAGAGCTGATAGCGGAGCGGCGTGCCGATGGACACCTGCGTGGTCGGGCGCCGGGCGATCCGTGCTTCGGTGTCAGGACGTCGCACCGGGGCTCGTTACGAAGAACTCCGGCACGGTCGCGGCGACGATTCAGTACTGACGTTTGTCTCCACCCGCTCCGCGTTATCTGCCCTCAACCCCGGGTGCACCCATCCCGGACGTCATCTCCGTTGCGCTACAGCGGCCGCATTGTGCTTGGCAGCAGTTCCCAGCGCACATTCTTCGAGCCTCGCAGCAGAATGAGTTCGACACCTTTGTACTTCACTCGAACGTAGCGCGTTGCTGCCCACGGCCTCACGGACTGGTCCCATCGTTCGTACGTTTCGATATAGTCCGGCCGTAGCTGCTGAATGGAGTAGGTCAAGTCATACTTATTGTGACCGGGTCGAAAAAGGCGCGTCCGCAAGTCCACATACGGGGATACATGTGGCGGGAGTGATGCCACTTTGCGGTCGACCTTGCCAAGAAAATCCACAGTGCGGTGCGGCTGCGTGTCGTCGCTATAGTACGGAATCACACCCGCCGCTAGAATGCCGATGGATGCATCGTCTTTTATTACAGCACGAAGCGCCGTCGCGATCTTCAGTCGTGTCCTGCTGAATTTCAACTCAACGGGAAAACTGCGCAGCGTCATCTGTGAAACAAATGGCTGTACAGAAGCAGCAAAGCCCGCAACTACGACGAGCGTCATCAGCATCTGCGTAC
>CANGXK010000330.1 GCA_947457715.1 Gemmatimonadota bacterium | reverse complement strand
TGCAGCGAACGACACCAACACCAACGGTGCGAGAGGCCATGACGCGGACTGGGAGCGAAGTCCCCCGATCCGGAATCGACGTGGCATCGCCGCCCGGTATATTCCGGGGAGGCAAAACGGTCTCGAAAGACCGGTAAAACACTAGAGCATCAGAAGATACCCGGGGAATTGCCGCTGGCGCTAGTGCCCCGCCTGCCGGTAGAGTTGGGCGGACGCCCCGTCCCCCAGCGCCGCCCGACTCGGCCCAGCTCGGCTTTCACCAGTGCCACCCCTCTCGTGACCTCTCCCCTCGAGCCCGCTCGCACGACCACACCGCTGATCTACCCCATCACGCGGAAGGTCGATCAGGTCGACGACTACCACGGCACCCGCATCGACGACCCGTTCCGATGGCTGGAAGACGACACGTCGGCCGAGACCAAGGCGTGGGTGGAGGCCCAGAACCAGGTGACCTTCGGGTACCTGGATCGGATCCCCTATCGCGATGCCCTACGGGCTCGCCTGACCGAGCTGGTGGACTACCCCCGCTACTCGGCCCCGGTCGTGAAGGCGCAGTGGCACCTCTTCACGAAGAACGACGGGCTGCAGAATCAGGCGGTGTACTACCTCAAGGAGGGGCAGTCAGGCACGCCCGTGGTGCTGATCGACCCGAACACGCTGTCGGCCGACGGCACGACCCGCGTGGCCGGGCTGACGTTCAACAAAGCGGGGACGCGCATCGCCTATATGCGGAGTGAGGCCGGCTCCGACTGGCAGCAGATCCGCGTGATCGACGTGGCTACCCGCGAGCACCTGCCCGATGCGGTCGACTGGGTGAAGGTGTCCGGGCTCGCGTGGCATGGCGACGGGTTCTTCTACAGCCGCTATCCCGAGCCCGGGAATACCGACGCCGCCTTCTCCTCCATGAACGAAGACCATCAGGTCTTCTTCCACGCACTCGGCACGCCGCAATCAGCCGACCGCCTGATCTATCGGGACAGCGCCAACCCGCAGCGATTCCACACCGTGGGCACCACGGAAGACGAACGCTATGCCGTACTCTCGATCAGCGACCGCGGACAGGGGAAGGACGGCAACGCGCTGCACGTCATGGATCTCACGGCACCCAAGCCGGCCTTCACGCCGCTCTGGACGACCTTCGACGACCAGATGGACGTGCTCGACAACGTGGGCGAACAGCTGCTCGTCCTCACCAACCGGCACGCGCCGAACCAGCGGGTGGTGCGCATCGACCCCGCCGCGCCCGACGAGGCGAACTGGGTCACGGTGATCGCCGAACGGAGCGAGCCGGTGAGCGGAATGTCCATTGGGGGCCGGCGCCTGTTCGCCACCTATCTGCAGGACGTGACGACGCGCGCCTACGTGCATGCGCTCGACGGCACGCTCGAGCGTGAAATCACGTTGCCGGGTATCGGCACGGCTGGCGGCTTCGATGGCGAGCACGACGCGACGTCGGTGTACTACAGCTTCACGTCGTTCACGGCCCCGATCACGGTATACCGCTACGACATCGCATCGGGGCACAGCGCGCAGCTTCGCGAAGTCACGCTGCCCTTCGATCCCATGCAGTTCGACACGAAGCAAGTGTTCGTGACGAGCAAGGATGGCACCAAGGTCCCCGCCTTCATCGTGGCGAAAAAGGGACTCGTGCTGGACGGTGCCAATCCCACGATGCTGTACGCCTACGGCGGCTTCAACGTGTCGCTGCCGCCCAACTTCAGTGCGATGCGCGTGGCGTTCCTCGAGCAGGGCGGCGTGTACGTGCAGGCGAATCTGCGCGGCGGGAACGAATACGGCGAAGCATGGCATCAGGGCGGCATGAAGGAGAAGAAGCAGAATGTCTTCGACGACTTCATCGCGGTGGCCGAATGGTTGTTCGAGCACCGGTACACCTGCAGCGAAAAGCTGGCGATCGCCGGCGGCTCCAACGGTGGCTTACTGGTCGGCGCGATCATGACGCAGCGCCCCACGTTGGCCAAGGTCGCACTCCCCGCGGTCGGGGTATTGGACATGCTGCGTTTCCACAAGTTCACGATCGGCTGGAACTGGATCGCCGACTACGGGTCGAGCGACGAGGCCGAAAGCTTCCGGTATCTCCTGGCGTATTCCCCGCTGCACAACCTGAAGGACGGCACGGCGTATCCCGCCACGCTCATCACCACGGCCGATCACGACGATCGCGTGGTGCCGGCGCACTCCTTCAAGTTTGCAGCGCGCCTGCAGGAGGCGCATCGTGGCCCGACCCCCGTGCTCATTCGCATCGAGACGCAGTCGGGACACGGCAGTTCGTCACTCAGCAAGCAGATCGCGGAAATGGCCGACGAGTATGCCTTCATTTTTCAGCAACTCGGAGTAGCGCCGTCGCTGGCGTGACGACACCGTGCGTGGGCCCTACTGCGGAGGGAACGGGCGTGGTGCCGGCAGCTCGTCGGCGAAGCGCCACGGCGCCGCCCCGTCACGCGAGAGCTTCACATTCGCCAGCCGGGCGCGCACCATCGCGATCGGCATCGGGCCACCCTGCAGCACCGCATCATGGAACTCGCGATCGGTCATCTTCTTCGACATGACCAGTTCCTTGTACAGCGCGCGCAGCTGCAGTCCGCCCAGCATGTACGCCGCCTGATAGATCGGCGAATACGACCCGTTGAACGAGCGCCGCACTTCACCCTCCGCGTTGGCCCGCTCGAACGGCACCTTGTCCACGACGTACTCGATGGCCTGCTCCGGCGTCATCTTGCCGAGGTGGAAGCTGAGCGAGAATACGATGCGCGCGCTGCGATGCATCCGCCACGCCAGCGCACCGAGGCGATCCTCCGGTGTGACATGGAAGTCGCGATCCCACAGGAACATCTCCCAGTACAACGACTGCCCTTCGTTCCAGAACGGCGTGGAGAACACGCGCCGGTGCGGGTTGTATCGCGCCGACATGAACCCCTGCAGATGATGCCCGGGGTTAAGTTCGTGAAAGACGACCGCGCGTGAGAAGTGTGGATTGTTGCCGCGCAGGCTCATCAGCTTCTCGTCATCGGTCATGTCCGCGGTGGGATACGACACGAGAATGAGATCGCCGCCAAGGAAGAACGGCGACACGCGCTGCCGCTCGGGCGCCATCATCTCCATGCGCCAGTCTTCCCGCGCCAGCGCCGGAATGGTGACCCAATCGTGCTTGGCGAAGAACGCGTCGGCTTCGTTCGCGAGATCGCGAATGAGATCCGGCTGCTTGCCGGGCTCGACGTACATGTTCTTCACCTTCTCCATCGCCGCCTTCCAGTCGTCGCCCAGCCCCAGCGCGCGCGCCGCCTTCTTCGCTTCGGCCAGACTGAACGCGTACTCCTTCTCGGCGATCGCGATCAGTTCGTCAGCCGTATACGGAATCATGGCGTGCCGCAGATCGGCAGCGAGCCCCTCGGCACCGATCGGATCCCCGATGATTGGCTCATTGGCCGTCGCCGCGTTGCGCGGAGCCTGCGCCGCACCTCCCTGCCCGCCACCGCCGGCCGCCACGACCGGCGCCGGCTGACTGCCGACCACGCGCG
>CANGXK010000329.1 GCA_947457715.1 Gemmatimonadota bacterium | reverse complement strand
CGAGACTGCCTTCGATCAGCTTTCGGCGGAAGAACTGGTCCGGATCAGGCGGCCCGTGTCGAGCTCGACTTCCCGCAACCCTTCCGCAAAGTCGAGCCGGTGGCACACCTCGCTTGGCAACACCATGAAACATGGATGGCTTGTGCCGTGAAGTCGGTAGTCTGCTGCGACAATCGCATCGGATCCGTCCAGAACTGAGTTAACCTTGGCGATCCAGTCGGAAGTGATCGGGGAGCTGTCGGAGTCCATCACCACTACGTGGCTGGTGGAAAAGCTCTCCCGCAGCGCGCGGTTGAGCGAACTCGGGTGATCGTGGCCCAGCAGCTCGATCTCATCGTGGGCCCTCGGGTACTGCGTGACCGATGGGTAGCCCGGCAACGAGGCCAAGAGAGCCGAGTCGGTTGGGCCCCGGTCTTGATCGACGACTATGAGTCGCACGTCGATCTCATCCGGTGTCAGGCGTTTGAGTTCGGATGCCAGCCGGGTGATCCAGAACGGGTCGCCGAAATGGCAGGAGACGACCGTGAAGGTTCGCTCACGGCTGCTGGATCGATCCATATCGACCACGTTACGCCGCACCACCGACTGGGCGCAGGATCACCGCTGTGCTGGGCATCTCTCGGCCGGTTTCGGGGGGCGTCATACGAGTGTCCTTGGCGGATCCGTGACCGGTTGATACAGGTTGCCGGCTCAGCCCACCCGCGACACGATCGGGTGCTGTGTTTACGTGCCGGCCAGGTCCCGCAGCACCTGCGCGCGGCGGTCGTTGTCGAGGGCGTCGGCCAGCACGATCAGCTGGTTGATGCCTTGCTCCAGTGCGTCCTGCTTGATGCTCGTCGGCCAGCAGCTCGCCCGGGCGCGTGCCGGCGACGCGGATCTCGATGTCGATGCCCGGCTTGCGGCCCGAAATGCGGACGGACTAGGAATTTCAATCGGGGGTGGGAAGGTCAAGGCGTGAACGTACGGCGCGATCGGCGATCTCGCCAGCGCCGCGTCCCGCGTGGCGCCCCCGGTTCGCGGGGGCCCGCGTCGATGGGGGCTCCGCGCGCCGGCGTGGGCCGCCGGCGCAGGGCGGGCGCGGAGGTGCGCGAGGATCTGGTCGATCACCGATGGCTGGGTGATGAAGGCGTCCATCCGCATCGCGTGGTGGCAGGTGGGACACACGAGCGGGCCGATCTCGAAGTCCTGCTGGAGCAGGCTCGCCCACCGGCGACTGGCCTCGGTCGGCGCCAGTCTCAGCGCGGACGCGATCGCCAGCAGCCCGTCTGCGGCGGCGGGTGCCGCCTTGCTCCGCATGCCGCGGGGACGGTTGGCATACCACCCGTAGTACCGTGTCGTGACGTGCCCTTTGTCGGGGATATCAACCAACACCCGAGCCACGAACTCGAGCGGATCGTCCACCCGGACCCGAAGTGGCCCTCCCACACGGCGGTGTGCACGTGGAATCCGGAGTGCGGCCACGTGAGCATGCCGGCGGCCTGGTCCTCGTCGAAGAGTTCGAGGCGTACGAAGAGCCGGAGCACGGCGCGGCGGAAGCCGCCGTCGGTCACGAGGAGATGCAGATGCGGATGCCAGTAGACGCGCAGCCGCTTCGGCATGGTGAGCACCACCTACCGGTGCGGCACCGGCGCGAGCAGCGTGGTGTCGAGCCACTGGGTCCAGATAGCGAAGCGCTTGGCATGGCGGCTGGGGCAGCACTAGCGGCACGTGCAGGATATCGCGAGCAGGTACTCGTGCGTGCAGGCATCGCAGCGGATGCGGGCGAACCCGTGCTCGAGCACCCCGCAGGCGAGGAACTTGTCGGCCACGTCGCCGACCACCGGACGCCACCGGACGCCACGGGCCGTACTCGCGGGCGAAGCGGTCGCCGTAGACCGTCTGCAGGAGATGCAGGTGGTCTGATATCAACCGAAAGAGCGGCGACGCGTGCGGGCGTCGTGGTGTGTAGACGCCGCGCGACGGGCTGTTTCGACGCAACCTCCGCGTGCGCGCGCCTAACGATGCTTGCTGTTGCCGTGCGGACCGACCATCAGCGCCATGCCACACATCGGGCGGTCCGCTCGCAACAGAAGCCGGAGGGCCGCCCGAGCAGCACCGCCTGTGCACCTAGGGCAAGGGCCTTCAGCACGTCGGTACCGCGCCGGATGCCGCCGTCCACCATGAGCACACCGCGCCCTGCCATCGCGTCGGCACATTCGGGGAGTGCACGCGCCGTGGGGATCGCGGTGTCCAGTTGACGACCGCCATGGTTGGACACGATCACGCCGGCCGCTCCATGCTCGAGGGCCAAGCGCGCATCGTCGCCACGCACCACGCCTTTCACGAGAATCGGCAGGCTGGTGATCGATTGCAGCCACGCGAGGTCGCGCCATGAGATCGACGGATCCCAGTGTTGCTCAAAAAACTGCGCCAACGCTGACGCCGGAGACAACGCGGCGTCAGGGCCGCCGGCGAGCGTGTCACGCAGCGCGACGCCCAGATTGGGGACGGCCAACTCGGGGGGCAGATGGAAACCATTCAGGAGATCGCGCTCCCGCCGTCCAAGCAGCGGCGCGTCCACCGTGAGCACGAGCGCCGTGAACCCGGCGCGTTCGGCGCGTTGCACGAGGTCTGCCGTGACGCCGCGATCCCGGTAGATGTACAGCTGAAACCAGAGAGGCCCCGTGGTACCGGCGCGTACCGCCTCGATGGTGCGGTTGGAGAGGGTGGACAGGATCATACCCGCGCCGGTGGCCTGCGCCGCCCGCGCGGTCGCCACCTCTCCGTCGTCGTGCGCCAGCTGCTGAAAGGCCATGGGCGCCACGAACACGGGCCAATCCAGCGTGTGGCCGAGCACCGTGGTGCGCTGCGAGCGCGCGGACACATCGCGCAGCACCCGATATCGGAGCGTCAGGTCGCTCCACGCGGTGCGAGCCGCTCGCAGGAGGATTTCGTCGTTGGCCCCGCCGGCGTAGTAGTCGTACACCATGCGCGGGAGCACGGCGGCGGCGGCAGCCTCAAATTCGTGCAGATTGATGAGTGGCGTCGGAGAGGGCATGCTGGAAGATTGCTCCGGTCCAGCTATTACGCACCCGTCCGTCCGTTACGACCGTACTGCCCGATTTTCTCCCTCCGCCGGCCTCCCATCATGCATCGACTCCGCTACGCCCTCCTGCTTGCCGGTGCGCCGGCCTTCCTTCACGCCCAGGCCCAGCCCGTGCCGGTCACGGCCGCCAAGCCCGGATGGAAGTGGTCGATGGACAGCGTGAACAGCGTGGTCAACGAGGTGCGCGCCGGACGTTCGCTCCAGCCGACCGCGTGGCCCAACGGCTCGCGCGTGGCCGTGCTGTTGTCGTTCGACGTGGATAACGAGACCATCGCGATTCGCTACGGCGAGCCTACCGTGGGCTCGTTGGCGGAAATGCAGTACGGCGCCCGCGTCGGACTCCCGCGCATTATGCGCCTGCTCGACCAGCATAAGATTCCCGCGTCTTTCTTTGTTCCGTCGGTGAGTCTCGCGATCACGCCGAGCATGGCCGATCTCATCAAGCAGAGCGGACGGCATG
>CANGXK010000328.1 GCA_947457715.1 Gemmatimonadota bacterium | reverse complement strand
GCGTTGCGCACGATCTCCACGATCGTCCCGCTGCGCATGCGAAGCACCCGATCCGCCATGCCAGCAATGCCGACGTTATGCGTGATCACCACCGTCGTGGTTCCAAGTTCGCGATTGGCTTTGCGAAGCGCCTCCAGCACGAGTTTGCCCGTTTCGCAGTCGAGCGCGCCCGTGGGCTCGTCGCACAGCAGCACATCAGGCCGCTTCGCGACGGCGCGCGCGATCGCGACGCGCTGCTGTTCGCCGCCGGACATCTGCGCCGGGAAGAAGTCGAGCCGCTCACCAAGGCCGACCAGACGGAGCGCCTCGGTGGCATCCTGCTCTCCACGTTGACGCGATCGCTGGCGTGTTCGGTGGCGCGGCGGCGACTCCGCCAGTTCGGTAACCAGTTGCACGTTCTCGAGCGCCGTCAGGCTCGGAATGAGGTTGTAGAACTGAAACACAAAGCCTACATGCTCGCGCCGGTAACGGGTGAGATCATGCTCGGTGGCGCCAGTCAGCACATGCTCGCGAAAGGTGACGCTCCCCCCGGTCGGGATATCGAGCCCGCCGAGGATATTCAGCAGCGTTGATTTGCCGCTCCCCGACGGCCCGAGGATGACGACGAACTCGCCGGCGACAAGGTCCAGATCGACGTCGTGAAGCGCGACGACCTCTACTTCGCCGGCCCCGTACACTTTGCGGAGTCCGCGGGCATGAAAGAGCGATTGACCATGCATCACAGTGCGCAACGCTACACGGCGATGAAGCGGCGGCAATAGGCGGAACCCCGACGCCACCGTCGGGCGGTGCCGCGGCCGATCGTGTTGCGCGCACTGCCAGCGAGCGCCAGTATCCCATCATGATTGACCAACGGTTATTGTCGGCGCTCGCCGATCGGTATCGCCTCGGGCGTGAGATCGGCGCAGGTCGGATGGCAACCGTTTATCTCGCCGAGGACCTCCGCCATCGCCGTCAGGTCGCGGTGCAGGTGCTACGGCCCGAGATCGTGGCCACCTTGGACCACAGCCGGCTCCTGCGCGAGCTGGCGACCACCGCAGGCCTGCGCCACCCGGGCATGCTCCCCCTGCTCGATTCGGGCGAGAGCAGCGGCTACCTGTTTTTCGTGACGCCGTTCGTCGATGGGGAAAGCCTGCGCGATCGGCTGCAACGCGATCAGCCGCTGCCGGTGGAGGACGGACTTCGTTTCGCCGACGAGATCGCCAACGCCCTCAGCTATGCGCACGGGCGTGGCGCGATCCACCGGGACCTCACGCCCGAGAACGTTTTTATCGAAGACGGCCACGCGATCATTGCCTCTTTCGGCATCGCGCAGGCGATCGCTGTCGCCGGCGACGTCACGCTGACGAGAGCCGGCGCAGCGATGGGCACCCCGACTTACATGAGCCCCGAGCAAGCGAGCGGGGGCGTGGTCGATGCCCGCAGCGATCTCTATGCCTTGGCGTGCATGACGTACGAGATGCTCGCCGGCACTCCTCCCTTTACCGGGCCAACGGCGATTGACGTGATGGTGCGACACGCCATCAACCCGGTACCCAAGCTCACCATCCGCCGCTCGGCGGTGTCGAAGCCGCTCGCCGACGCCATCGAGCGCGCGCTGGCCAAATCGCCGGCCGACCGCTTTGGCTCCGTCGAGGAGTGGCGCAGAGCGCTCACGAGGCCGGCAGGGAGCCACTCGACGGCGCGTTCGCCGGTACGCGCGCCCACGATTGCCACGCCGGCCCCGACGCCCTCCACGGCGCTGCTGGGACGCGAGGCGGCGCTCGTACAGGGCGTCGAACGACTGCGCGGCGGTACGCGAGTGCTCACCGTGACCGGCACCGACGGTACAGGCAAGACACGCTTTTCGATCGAGTTGTTCTCGCGCCTGCAGGACGACTACCCCGACGGCTCGGCTTTCGTTTCGCTCGCGTCGGTGTCGACAGCGGCTGACGTGATGCCAACGATCGGCAGAGCCCTTGGCATCACCGAGGCACACGGCCGGAGCGCCGTCGACGCGATCGCCACCGTGATCGGCGCGCAGCGCGTGCTGCTGCTGCTCGACAATCTCGAGCACGTACCCGACGCGGCCGGCGATATCACGATCCTGGCATCGCGCTGCGGCGGCATGCAAGTGATCACGACGAGTCGTGTGCCGCTCAACATCGAAGCCGAAGTTGAGCTGCCGCTGCCCCCACTCGCCCTGCCCAACGCACACCCCACGTCGGTGCCGCTGCTGCCGGAGTCCCCCGCCGTGGCGCTGTTTGTCCAGCGCGCGAAAACGGTGCAACCGGCGTTCGTACTGTCGAGCGTCAACAGCACGGCCGTCGCTGCGATCTGCATAAAGCTTGGCGGTGTGCCGCTGGCGCTCGAACTGGCGGCGGCGCGTACTCGCATTCTCGAGCCGTCTGCCCTGCTGCAGCGGCTCAGCCATGCCCTCGATCGGCCGACGTCTGGCGACCGCGATCTTCCCGAGCGGCAGCGTACACTCCGGGCGACGATCCGGTGGAGCTACTCGCTGCTCGATGCCACCGCGCAACAACTGCTGCGAGGCGTGTCGACCTTCACCGACGGATGGACGCTGAGGGAGATGGAAGCCGTCTGCTATCCCTCGCACGAACGGGGGCGCGCGCGGGACGCGCTCAGCTCGCTCGTCGAGGCCGGACTCGTGCAGGTCGTCAGCGCAGGCGAGCGTTATGTACTGCCCGAGACCATTCGCGCCTTCGCGGCTGCATCGCTGCTGGACAACGGCGAAGCGGATGTCGTGAAGCAGCGACATGCCGATGTCTTTCTGGACTGTGCGCAAGAGGTCAACGCCGGCATCACGGGAACGACCCAGCTCGACGCGATGCGTCGCGCGCGACGCGACCATGCGAACATGCAGGCGGCGATTCGCTGGTTCACGGCGCAGGCGCGCGCTGGTGACCTCGACACCGGCGTTTTTGGCGAGCCGGACGCGATCGAGAAAGGGCTGCTGCTTTGCGGCGCACTGCATTGGTATTGGCACATCGGGGGGCAGCATTGCACGGCTCGTGAGTCGGTCGATGCGTTGCTTCCGATGGCCGCCGACCGGGCGCCGAGTGCCGGTCGTGTATTGGCGCGACTGGCGGGCGGCATGGTGTCGATCAACATCGGCGAGATGGCGCGCGGCACCGACGAGTTGGCGCGCGGTCTCGCCGATGCTCGTGCGCTGGGCGACGAGGCGTTGGTCGCCGAGGCGAGCAGGTGCGTGGGCTATGGCCATATGAGCAACGGCCGCATGGAGGAGTCGGGCGTCGCGCTGGACACCGCGATCACGTGCAGCCAGAGCTCGGGGCACGAATTCCTGCTGGCGCTGTCTTTGACGATGAAGGGCCTGCAGCTGTTCGTGATGGGTGCGCTCGATGCAGGGTTCGACCTGCTCACGCAAGCGCGGAAGATCCAGACGCGCATCGGGGACTTCGAAGGTGGTGGTCTCGCGCTCAGTTTTCTCGCACAGATGACCGCGGCCAAGGGCGAGGTCGGCCGTGCGCTCGAGCTGTATGGACAGTCGCTCTCGTCCTTCCAGCAGGTAGGCGACCGACCGGAGATCGCGCGCGTGCACAGCGAGATCGGGTGGACAGCGTTG
>CANGXK010000327.1 GCA_947457715.1 Gemmatimonadota bacterium | reverse complement strand
TCCGCTCGAGCGCGCAGATGATCTCGTATGAAATCGCCATGGGGATGTCCACGATTCCGGTCATCCTCCTCGCGGGCAACGTCTCGCTGACCACCATCGTGCAGCAGCAGTCGCACATGGGCTGGAACGTGCTCTCCCTGACCGTCGCGTGGTTCACGTTCCTCGTGGCGGCGTTTGCCGAGACGAATCGCCTGCCGTTCGACTTGCCGGAAGCGGAGTCGGAGCTGGTGGCCGGCTACCACACCGAATACAGCGGGATGAAGTTCTCGATGTTCTTCATCGCCGAGTATGCCAACATGGCGACCGTGAGCGGCTTGACCGCCACGCTGTTTTTCGGCGGCTGGGACATTCCGTTCACGCAGTGGGACAACGTCGGACCGTACAGTGTGCTCAAGACACTGGCCACGATGTCCATGTTCGCCATGAAGACCGGCTTCTTCGTGTTCGTGTTCATGTGGGTGCGCTGGACCGTGCCGCGCTTCCGCTATGACCAGCTGATGTCGCTCGGTTGGAGCGTCATGCTGCCGATCGCGCTGGGATACATCGTGGTGATCGCGGCGGCCACGCTGGGCCTCGATATGCTCGGTGTTGCGCGCGGCCCCATGTTCTCACTGGCGCTGCTGGGCATGAACGTCGTGATCATCGCCGTGCTGCTCGCCTGGCTGGACAAGGGCAAGTTGATCAGTCCGTCGAGCGCGCGGGTCGGCCCGGCCGATCTGGAGCGGCTGCGCGCGCGTGGCCTGGATCTGTCCCGTCGCCAGCTCGCGTCGCATCGAGCGGCGTTGCCTCCGGCAACGGCGGCGCTGCCTGTCACGACCACGTTGATCGCTGAGGGAGGCGACTGATGGCTATCGGTGTGAAGGTCATGAAGCGGCCGCTCGAGCGCGTGAGCTACGTGCGGGCGACGCTGAAGGGGATGGCCACGACGCTCAAGCACCTTGTGGATCCTCACAAGGTCACGATGCAGTATCCCGAGACGAAATGGGATTTGTCACCGCGCTGGCGCGGCACGCATCGCATGCTCACGACCGAGGACGGCAAAGCGAAGTGCGTGGCCTGCGGCTTATGCCCCACGGTCTGCCCGGCCAATTGCATCAAGCTCACCCCGGGTGAGGATGAGCAGGGCAATCGCTATCCGCTCGTCTTCGAGATCGACGAATTCCGCTGTATTTTCTGCGGATTTTGTCAGGAAGTGTGCCCGGAAGAGGCGATTCATCTGGGTCGGCACTACGAGAACGCGGAGTTTGATCGCGCGTCGTTTGTGTACGATCTCGAGCGCCTGATGGCGCAGACGCATCCGGTCAGCGAGCTCTGGGACCCTGCCGACCCGAAGGGCGAATGAACGGATTCTACGAATTCCAGTTCTACCTGTTTTCGCTGCTGGCGATCGCGTCGGCGCTGTTGTTCGTCACGCGCACGAATCCGGTACCGGCCGCCCTGTGGCTGGTGAACGTGATGTTCGCGCTGGCCGGCCTGTACGTGATGCTCGACGCGCCGTTCGTCGGCGTGATTCAGGTGCTCGTCTATGCCGGTGCGATCATGGTCGTGTTCGTGTTCGTGGTCATGCTGCTCAACCTCGGACGCAGCGGCATCTCCGATATCCGATCGCTGGGCTCGCGAATCGGGGCCGGTGCGGTCGGCCTGGCGCTGCTGGCGAATCTGCTGGTCGTCCAGCGTCAGAAGATTCCGCGCATCGCGCTGGCACCTGAGATCGACAACGTCGTCGAAGGCGTCGCCGCTTCGCTCTTCACCGATTATCTCGTGGCTTTCGAATTGACCAGTCTCGTGCTGCTGGTGGCCGTCATCGGCGCCGTCCTGCTCGCCAAGAAGCGGGTGCGCACATGATTTCCGAAGCGCTCATCGTCTCGGCGATTCTGTTCGTCATCGGCGTCGTCGGCGTGTTGACCCGCCGCAACGCGATCATCCTGTTCATGTGCGCGGAGCTGATGCTCAATGCCGTGAACCTGAGCTTCGTGGCGTTGGCCAAGATGCACAACGTGACGGGTCATGTATTCGTGGTCATGGTGATGACGATCGCGGCCGCTGAAGCGGCCGTCGGTCTGGCGATCCTGATCTCGGTGTACCGGCATTTCGGCACGGTTGATCTGTCCTCGCTCCGGACGCTCCGCGGATGATCCCGACCATGCTTGGCGTGCTCATCCTGCTTCCGATCCTCGGCTTTCTGGCCAACGGATCGATCGCGTTCTTCGGGAAGCGGTCGGACGGCGACAGCGCGACCACGGCGCGTCACCCGCTTGTCACCCTGATCGGCCCGGGCGTGATTCTCGCGGCCTTCGGCGTGGCGGTCGCCCTGTTCCTCGACATGCAGCGCGCGCCCGAACAGGCGTTGCACATCGTGCGCTATGGTCAGTGGATGCCCGTGGGCAATCTGGTCATCGACTGGAGCCTCCAGCTCGACCAGCTGTCGATTCTGATGGTCCTCGTGATCACCGGCGTCGGCTCGCTGATTCATCTGTTCTCCGTCGGCTACATGCGTGACGATGCGAGCTACGCGCGATACTTCGCGTACCTCAATCTCTTCGTCGCTTTCATGCTGGTGTTGGTGCTCGGTGCGAGCTACCCGGTGCTGTTCGTGGGCTGGGAAGGCGTCGGTCTGGCGTCGTACCTCTTGATCGGCTTCTGGTTCAGCGACAAGGCCAATGCCGAGGCGGGCAAGAAAGCCTTCGTGGTGAACCGTGTCGGCGACTTCGGGTTCCTCGTCGCCATGTTCCTGATCTGGGTCACGACGCAGAAGCTCGACTTTATCGGCGCGCATGCGGCACTGGGTGCCATGGCCGGTACGCCGGTCGTGCTGGCGATCGCCCTCTTTCTGTTCATCGGTTGCGCCGGCAAGAGTGCGCAGCTGCCGCTGTATATCTGGTTGCCCGACGCCATGGCCGGTCCGACGCCGGTGTCGGCGCTGATCCACGCGGCGACGATGGTGACCGCCGGCGTGTATCTCGTGGCCCGTGCTGCGCCGATTTTCTCCGGGGCTCCTGAGGCGTCCTTGGTGATCACGGCCGTCGGGGCGCTCACGGCCCTGTTCGCCGCGACGATCGCGCTCCGTCAGTGGGACATCAAGAAGGTGTTGGCCTACTCCACCGTCTCCCAGCTCGGCTACATGTTCGTGGGCGTCGGCAGCGGGGCATACACCGCTGGCGTGTTCCATCTGGTCACGCACGCGTTCTTCAAGGCGCTACTGTTCCTGGGCGCGGGCTCGGTGATTCACGCGATGCACCATGCGTATCACCACACGCACCGCGACGACGATCCGCAGGATCTTCGCAATATGGGTGGGCTGGCCAAGTACATGCCGGCAACGGCGGCCGCGATGACGCTGGCGACGCTGGCGATTGCCGGCATTCCTCCGCTGGCCGGCTTCTTCTCGAAGGACGAGATCCTCGCGTCGGTCTTTGCCCGTGCGCAGGGTAGCCCGCTCGCCAGCGCGTCACTGCTCGGCATTCCCGGCAGCACCGTGTTGTACATGGCATATGGGATCGGCGTGCTGACGGCGTTGCTGACGGCGATCTACATGACGCGCATGCTGCTGCTCGCGTTCTATGGCAACAACCGCACGGGCGAGGCGGAGCAGGAGAT
>CANGXK010000326.1 GCA_947457715.1 Gemmatimonadota bacterium | reverse complement strand
TGTCGCCCGGCTTGAGAAAGGCGAGGAACACCGCAGCGTTGGCCGACGCACCGCTATGCGGCTGCACGTTGGCGTGATCGGCCCCGAACAGCTGCTTGAGCCGGTCGATCGCCAGCTGCTCGATCTTGTCGACGACTTCGCAGCCGCCGGAATAGCGCTTGCCCGGCAACCCTTCGGCGTACTTGTTGGTGAGCGTCGAGCCCACCGCCTCCATGACCGCGGGCGACACGAAATTCTCGCTGGCGATGAGCTCGAGGCCATCACTCTGCCGCTGCGTTTCCTCGTCGATCAGATGCGCGATCTCCGGATCCGCCTGCGACAGGGCATCCCCCGGCGGCAAGCGATCCCACTGCGACCAGTTCGCGCTGGCTCCATCACTCATGTCAGGCTCCCCGAGGCGTCCGCCTCACTGTCGTCACGTTCGATCTTCGCCACGCGGCCCTGATGGCGCCCACCTTCGAACGGGGTCGTCAGCCAGGCCTGCAGGATGGCGAGGGCATCTTCATCGGACACGAACCGCGCCGGCAGTACCAGCACGTTCGCATCGTTGTGCTTACGAGCGAGCGCCGCCACTTCGGGGTTCCACGCCACCGCGGCGCGGACGCCCGGATAGCGGTTCGCCACGTACGACATCCCCAGTCCAGTCCCGCACAGCAGGATGCCGCGGACGGCCTGGCCATCGGACACCTCCTGCGCCAGCGGATGGGCGTAGTCGGGATAGTCGGTGCTGGCCGTGCTGTGCGTGCCGATGTCCTCCACCGCGTACCCCATCTCGGCGAGAGCCACGCGCAGACGCTCCTTCAACTCGAAGCCCGCGTGGTCGGACGCGATGGGGATACGCTCCCCCGGCTGTGCCACATCCACCATGGTCAGATTGCTCCGTTGACTGCTCAGGGATCCTTATTGGGATACTGCGGCCACGTGCGGATCATACCGCGAACCGCGAGGATGCGCTGCTCCGCCACGCGATCGGCAGCCTGGTACGTCGGGATGTCCGCCTCCAGGGCCAGACGGAAGACGCTGAGCACCGTCTGATAGATCTCGTCGGCCTTGCGTAACGACCGTTCACGGCTCCAGCCGGTGAGCTCACCGGACACGTTGATCACCCCGCCGGCATTCGCGACATAGTCCGGGGCGTACAGGATGCCGCGGGCTTCCAGAGCGTCACCATGACGATCTTCGAGCAGCTGGTTGTTCGCCGCACCGGCCACGATCGCGACCTTGAGTTGCGGGATCGTGTCGTCGTTGATCACGCCGCCGAGCGCGCAGGGCGTGAAGATGTCCGCCTTCGCCCGATAGATCTCGTCGAGTGCCACGGCGGTGGCCCCCATCTCGTCGACCACCCGCCTGACCCGGCCGGCATCGATGTCGGTGACGATGAGCTTCGCGCCCGCCGCGTGCAGCGCCTTGGCGAGATAGTAGCCCACGTGACCGAGGCCCTGAATCGCGATTGTACGGCTATCGAGACGGTCGCTGCCCCACTGCTGAAACGCCGACGCCTGAATGGCGCGGAATACCCCATGCGCCGTCACACTCGACGGGTCGCCCGACTTGGAGCCGAGGCCGGTCACGTGCTTCGTTTCCATGTGCACGAAGTCCATGTCCTCCACGGTCGTGCCGACGTCTTCTGCCGTGACGTAACGGCCGCCCAGCGAATCCACGAAGCGACCGTGCGCGCGGAACAGCATTTCGCGGTTGGCCGCCGTGTTGTCGCCGATGATGACCGACTTGCCGCCGCCGAGATTGAGGCCGGCCACGGCGTTCTTATACGTCATGCCGCGCGAAAGACGCAGCGCGTCGACGATCGCCGCGTCTTCGGACGCGTAGTTCCAGAAGCGGCAGCCGCCGAGCGCAGGCCCGAGCGTGGTATCGTGAATCGCAATGATGCCACGGTACCCGGACGCTTTGTCATGGCAGAACACCACCTGCTCATGCCCCATCTCGGCGATTGTTTCGAAGTAACGCATATATCAAGAACCGGAAAATCAGTCTGGAAGAGACCCGTCGTTCGCGGCCGCCGCAGCCAGTGTCTCGCGGGCGATCACGATGCGCTGAATCTCAGACGTGCCTTCATAGATTTCAGTCACTTTCGCGTCGCGGAAAAAGCGTTCGACGGGATAGTCGGTCACGTAACCGTAGCCGCCGAACACCTGCACGGCCTGCGTCGTGACCCACATGGCGGTCTCGGTGGCAAAGAGCTTCGCCATGCTGCTGAAGCGCGTGATTTTCTCCCCGCGCTGCTTGGCCGCCGCGGCCGCATGCAACAGCGTGCGGGCGGCGGTGATACGCGTCGCCATGTCGGCGAGCTTGAACTGGATCGCCTGAAAGTCGGCGATGGGCTTGTTGAACTGCTTGCGCTCACCGGCGTAGCGCACGGCGGCTTCGAGCGCCGCGCGCGCGATGCCGATGGCCTGCGCGGCAATGCCGAGTCGTCCGTGATCGAGCGACCCCAGCGCATACACAAACCCCTTGCCTTCTTCGCCCAGCAGCCGGTCACCCGGCACGCGGCAGCTATCGAGATTGATCTGCAGCGTCGGCGACGCGCGCAGCCCCATCTTGTTTTCCTTCTTGGCCAGATGGAAGCCGGGCAGGTCGGGCGTGAGGATGAACGTCGAGATCCCCTTGCTGCCCTTGCGGGCATCGGGCGAATCGGTGCGCGCCATGCAGAGAATCACGCCGGCTTCGCTGCCGTGCGACACCCACGCCTTCGTGCCGCTCAGCAGCCAGTCATCGCCGTCACGCACGGCTTGGCAGCGCAGCGCGGCGGCATCGGAACCGGCTTCCGGCTCCGACAACGCGAACGCCCCGAGCAGTTCACCGCGCGCCATCGGCGGCAGGAACCGCTGCTGCTGCGCCTCGGTGCCGAAGTTCAGGATCATCTGCGTGGGCAGCGAGTTGTGCACACTGAGCAGGACCGCCGCCGACGCATCGGCTACGGCGATCTCTTCGAGCGCGAGCAGATAGCTCTGCGCATCGAGATCGAGTCCGTCGAAACGTTCCGGCGTGAGCATGCCGAAGAATCCGAGCTCCGCCATCTGTGTGACCATGACACGGTCGAAACGCGATTCCTGATCGCGCTCACCGGCGAGGGCCACGAGTTCGCGCTGGGCGTACGCGCGCGCAAGCGCCTGGATTTCCTGCTGCGTTTCGTTGAGCTGAATGAGCGACATGGCGGGTCAGTACTGGTAGAAGCCGCGGCCGGACTTGCGTCCGTACCAGCCGGCGGCGACGTACTTCCGGAGCAGCGGGCACGGACGGTACTTCGGGTCGCCGAGTCCGTTGTGCAGCACTTCGAGAATCGCGAGGCAGGTATCGAGGCCGATGAAGTCGGCGAGCGTGAGCGGTCCCATGGGATGATTCATGCCGAGCTTCATCACCGTATCGATGGCTTCGGGCGTTCCGACGCCCTCCATGACGCAGTAAATGGCCTCATTGATCATCGGCATCAGAATCCGATTCGCCACGAAACCCGGGAAATCGTTCACTTCCACCGGCGTCTTGCCGAGCCCCTTGGAGAGGCGCATGACCGTCTCGGTGGTGGCGTCGCTGGTGGCAAGGCCACGAATGACCTCCACCAGCTGCATCACGGGCACCGGGTTCATGAAGTGCATGCCGATCACCTG
>CANGXK010000325.1 GCA_947457715.1 Gemmatimonadota bacterium | reverse complement strand
TCACGTACGAGTTGCGATGAATGGATCCGAAGCGCAGGAACTCGGCCTCGGCCAACCCGGGAATCATGCGGACCACGCGCGCTTGCTCAGGGATACGCAGGCGCGTCTGGAAGCCGACGAGGTTCCACATGCGACCGCCGCGGTCTTCCATGCGCAGCTGCACGACGGCATGCGGACGCGACGTGGAGCGCGGGTCCTGCAGGCCGATCGGCTTCATGGGGCCGAAGCGCAGCGATTCACGACCGCGTCGCGCCATCTCCTCGATGGGCATGCACCCTTCGAAGTACGGCACGGCGTCAAACTCGTGCGCAGTGAACTGATCGGCCGTGGTGAGCGCGTCGATAAATGTTTCGTACTCGTCGCGCGTGAAGGCGCAGTTGAGATACGCGCCTTCGTCGCCGGCCCCGTCCATCGTTTCCTTGCCCCAGCGCGAGGCACGGAAGGCGATGTTCTGGTCGATGGACTCGAGCGAGACCACGGGCGCGATGGCATCGTAGAACGCGAGCGACTCGACCCCGAGTCGCGCCCGGATCGCATCGGCCAGCGCATCGGAGGTGAGCGGACCGGTGGCGATGATGCCGACGTCGGGGAGTGACGTGACTTCCTCGCGCGACACGCGAATACGCGGATGCGCGTGAATGCGATCGTGCACGTGCTGCGAGAAGATCTCGCGATCGACGGTGAGGGCCGAGCCGCCCGGGACGCGCGAGTGATCGGCACAATCGAGGATGAGCGATCCGAGCTGCCGCATCTCGGCCTTCAGCAGGCCGTGCGCGTTGCTGGTCTCGGTGCTCTTGAACGTGTTCGAACACACGAGCTCACCGAGCTTCTCGGTACGATGCGCGGCGGTGCCGCGTACGGGCCGCATTTCGTGAACCACCACGGTATGACCGCGTTCGGCGAGCTGCCACGCGGCTTCGCTTCCGGCGAGCCCGCCGCCGATCACATGCACTTCGATGGATGCCATGCGTGAAGTCTAACGGCTCGCGCTGTTGCTGGTTCGCGACGCCGCTTCATTGGTGCGGTGCGGACGCTCGTGCGGCATCGGGGAGCACCCCTTCGCCGCTTGCTGCGCGTGCGGTCGGGCGTTCGCGCGGGGCCGCGGGATCGCGGCGCCCACGCAGAGGCGGCGGCGGGGCGTCCCCGTGCCGAACGAGCTACACGGGGGGAAGTGATGCGCGCGCACGCGAGTCGACGTCAGTCAGCGTGCGAGGCTCACGCGTGGCCGAGTAGACCGCGCGCGATCAGCGGCCCGAACGGGAGGATGCGACCAGCCGATCGGCGGGGCTCGGCGAGGTGCCAAGGGAGCGCGCGCACCGTGCCGCCGCGACCGGCTTCGGTGTATTCGGCTGCGTCGTGGTACCCGGCCGCCGCAGCCCGCCGCGGGCCGTGGATCCCCGCGGCGAATCTCTGCGGGGGTGACGCCGGCGCCGAAGCGCAGCGACGGGCGCACGGCCACCCCCCGCAGAAAATTTCGCCAAGGGGATCCCACGGTTCGCGCCGGGCGTGTCGCGCACACCACCGCCCACCGCCCACCGCCCACAGCGCACAGCAAAACGGCCGCACCAGGCAAAAAGCCCGTGCGACCGTTCCACGATCCATCCAACGCGAGCCGTCAGGCCACTTCGGCCACCAACCCGGCTTCGTCCGGGCTTGGCACATCCCACTCGTTCGCGCACTTGAGACACTTCCGGAACGCACCGCGGGTCTTGTTGCTCTTCGACTCGGCGCCGACAAACCCACATTCGGGGCACGTCTCGGCCACCGGTTTATCCCACACCACGAAGTCGCAATTCGGATAGTTCTCGCAGCCGTAGAACGCCTTCCCACGCTTCTTGCTGCGCCGTTCGGCGATCTCGCCACCGTCTTTGGGGCACTTCACCCCAGTGGGCATGGAGCGGGTACCGCGGCACTTCGGGAACTTGGAGCAACCGAGGAAATCGCCCGAGCGGCCGTGACGCACGACCATCGGTTCGCCACACTCCTGACACATGTACTTGGTGAGCTCGGCGGGCTTGCGCTCGCCTTTGATCGGACGCGTGTACTTGCACACCTTGGGATGATGCTCGCAGGCCACGAACGGCCCGAAGAAGCCGCCCTTGGCGACGAGCTTACCACCGCAGTCTGGACACTTCTCGGTGGCCAGCGCCGACAGGTCGTAGGCCTCGCCGATGAGGGCGTCAAGGTCGTTGTCGTTGAGCGTCGCCTGGAACGGCGTCCAGAAGTCCGTCAGTGCACGCACCCAGCCCAGTTCCCCGTCGGCGATCTTGTCGAGTTCCCCTTCCATCTGCGCCGTAAACTGCACGTTGAAGATGTCAGGAAATTTCTTGACCATGACCTTCTCCACCGTTTCGCCGAGCGGCGTGGGAAAGAAGCGGCGCTGTTCGAGCGACACGTAGCGTCGTTCGGCAAGCACGGAGATGATCGAGGCGTAGGTGGATGGACGACCAATGCCGAGTCGCTCGAGCTCCTTGACCAGTGAGGCTTCGGAGAAGCGCGGCGGTGGTGCGGTGAAATGCTGGGCCGACGTAATCGCCTTCACCGGCACCGACTCGCTCATCTCGAGGTACGGCAGCGCCTGCTCGTCTTCGAGCGCCTTGCCGTCGCCCTCTTCACGCGCTTCGCGATAGAGCGTCAGGAAGCCGTCAAACTTGATGACGGAGCCCGTGGCCCGGAAGAGATACGCGTGACCGTTGGCCGGTATGTCGAAGTCCACGGTGGTCGTGTCGAACACCGCCGGGGCCATCTGCGATGCCATGAAGCGCTTCCAGATCAGCTCATAAAGTTTGAACTGATCGGCGGTGAGCTTCTTGGCGAGCCGGTCATCGGGACGCCGCGTGGGATCGGTGGGACGTACACCTTCGTGTGCGTCCTGTGCGTTCGCCTTGCCGCTCGGATACAACTGCAGACCCGCTGCGAGATACGACTCGCCGTACTCAGCTTTCAGCCAGTCGCGCGCCGAACCGGCCGCGGTCTCGGAGACGCGCGACGAGTCGGTACGCATGTAGGTGATGAGACCGACCTGCCCTTCTTCGCCACCCACGTCGATGCCTTCGTACAGATCCTGCGCCAATCGCATGGTGCGCTTGGAGCCGAAGCCCAGCTTCTTGGCGGCCTCCTGCTGCAGCGTGGACGTGGTGAACGGCGCCGCGGGATTTTTGCGTTTCTCGCGACGTTTGACCTCGGTGACCGTGAACTGCGTCCGCCCCTTGAGGTCGGCAAGAATCCGCTCGGCCTCCGGACCGGTGTGGATCTCCGGCTTGTTGCCGTCGATCTGGTGCAGTTTGGCCGTGAACGCCTGCGCGCCCTTCTGCAAGTCGGCGGCGATGCTCCAGTACTCGACCGGCGTAAAGGCGCGGATCTCGCGCTCGCGCTCGACGATGATGCGGAGCGCCACGGTCTGCACACGACCGGCCGACAACCCCTTCTTGACGGTTTTCCAGAGCACCGGGCTCGCCTTGTAGCCGACGAGACGGTCGAGCACTCGGCGGGCCTGCTGGGCATCGACCTTCTTGTTGTCGATGTCCATCGGGTTCGCCATGGACTCCTTGACCTTGTCCTTCGTGATCTCGTGGAACATCACGCGGCGGATCGGCGCCGTGACGGCGTACCGCGGGGGCTGCGTGAAATAT
>CANGXK010000324.1 GCA_947457715.1 Gemmatimonadota bacterium | reverse complement strand
CCTCTACGCGGCCTCGCTGCAGCGGGAACGTCGCGAATACGGATTCCTCCCCGGCGGTCCCGAAAGCGCGATCTGGAAAACGACTGACGGCGCGAAGACGTGGACCAAGCTCACCAACGGACTGCCCACCGGTGATATCGGCCGCATTGGCCTGAGCGTGTGCCGCTCGCGCCCGGGCACGGTGTATGCCACGGTCCACGCGAAGGGGGCGGCCAACGGCTTCTATCGCAGCGACGACGCCGGCAGCACCTGGCGCAACGTGAACAACAGCAACGGCACCGCGTGGTTTTACAGTCAGGTGCGTTGTGATCCGACCGACGCCGAGCATGTGTATCGACTCAACGCCAACTCGCAGGAGTCGTACGACGGCGGCAAGACGTGGATTGGGTTCGCGGCGGGGGGCGGTGTGCACAGCGACGCCCACGCGCTCTGGATCAACCCCGAAGATCGCGAGCACATCGTGCTTGGCAACGATGGTGGCGTGGACATCTCGAACGACCGCGGCCGCAGCTGGCACAACGTGGAGAACATCGTTGGCGCCCAGTTCTACGCGATCGCGGTGGACAACGCCAAACCATTCTACAACGTGTACGGCGGTTTGCAGGACAACCAGACGTGGGCCGGCCCAAGCCGTACGCGCACGTCGTTCGGCCCGTCAAACGCCGACTGGTATCGCATGGCGGGTGGCGACGGCTTTTACAACGTGCCGGATCCGCTCGATCACAACATTGCCTACGCCGAGTCGCAGAACGGCGGCGTGGTGCGCTACGACGCGCGTACTGGTCAGACCAAGAGCATCAAGCCGTATCCGAAAAATGGCGAGCGGCATCGCTGGAACTGGAGTGCGCCGATCGTACCGTCGCAGCACACCGGGCGCACGGTGTACATGGCCGCGAACCATCTGTTCAAGAGCGCGGATCGCGGGGACTCGTGGACCACGATCAGCCCCGATCTCACCCGCGGTATCGATCGCGACAGCCTGCCCATGCGGGGGGCCGTACCGGCGCGTGACGTGCTCGGGCTGCACGAAGGCACGGCGGAGTTCAGCAACATTTCGTCGGTGTCGGAATCGCCGCGCCGGGCGGGGCTGCTGGTCGTCGGCACCGACGACGGCCTGATTCAGGTCACGCAGAACGATGGCAAGTCGTGGACGAAGACCGCCACCTTTCCCGGCGTTCCCGACACCACGTTCGTGAGCCGCGTGCAGTTCTCGACGCACGACGACGGCACGATCTACGCCACGTTCGACGGCCATCGCAGCAACGATTTCAAACCGTACGTCATGCGCAGCACCGACTTCGGTCGCACGTGGACCTCGATCACCGGCGATCTCCCCGACGGCGGATCGGTGCAGGTCATCCGCGAGCATCCGCGCCAGCCGAACCTGCTGTTTGTCGGCACCGAGTTCGGGGCGTTCTTCACGGTGGACAACGGCGTACACTGGACGCAGCTCAAGACGGGCATTCCCGGCGTGCCGGTGTGGGACATGCAGATCCAGGCCGACTGGAACGATCTCGTGCTCGGCACGCACGGCCGCGGGGTGTACATCCTCGACGACCTCGGACCGCTGGAGAAGCTCGCCGAGGCGAAGCGGGCCGCGGTGGCCTATTTGTTCCCGGCGCGCAACGAGATCGCGATGACGCTCAACAACAGCCGCATCTCGGGCATGGGTTCGACCGGCTTCACCGGCCAGAATCCCGAGAACGGCGTGCGACTCGCGTATCTCATCAACAAGATCAGCGCCGACGACAAGGCCAAGCTCGAGATCCTCGACGGTCGCGGCCGGATCGTGCGCGAGCTGCCCGTGCCGCGACGCACCGGTATGTTCCGCCCGGTGTGGGATATGCGCGTTGGTGCGCCGCTCACGGCGGCAGTGGATACGAACGTGGCCGCCGGTCGTGCTCCAGCCGGCGGCGGTGGCGGTGGCTTCGGTGGCGGCGGGTTCGGTGGCGGCTTCGGGCGAGGGGCGACCCCCAGCTACACCGCCGCGCCGGGCAGCTACACGGTGCGCCTCACGATCACGCCCAAGGACGGCGCGAGCACGGTGCTGTCGCAGCGGTTCGCGTTACTGCGCGACACCGAGCAGGCGATGTCGGAGGGCGAACTCAAGGCGCTCGACGCGTTCCGGTTCAAGGTCGTGCAGTTCCAGAAGGCGGTCACGGCGCAGCAAGCGCGTGGTGACAGCGTCGTGGCGCGCTTTGCCGACGTGAAGAAGGCCGTCGCTGCCAATGAGTCCAAGCTCACACCTGAGCTCAAGACAGACCTGGCCGCGATCGATAAGGAACTCGCGAGCTATGTGAAGGAAGTCGGCCAAGCGCCGGGCGCGCGGCCACGCGGTGCGGGCGGTCCTGCCGCTGGTGGACCGCCCGCCGGTGGCGACGATGATGTCGGCGCCTCTGGGCAGGCCGACGGGTCGTTCACCGGTCGTGCGGGACTCCTGAACAGTGCCCTCAACAGCAGCTTCCCGTTGTCCTCGGCGCAGCAGAACATGCTGCAAGGCCTCACGCGGGAACTCGAGCAGCACGGCGCGCGCGTGGCGTCGGTGAAGTCGGCGAAGTTGCCGGCGTTGCTCAAGTCGCTGCAGGTCGCGGGCATCACGGTGCCCGACGCGCCGGTGCGCGGACAGTAGTCTCCGCGCTACCGAAAAATGGGGAGGGGCGGGGCCGCTTTGGGCTCCGCCCTTTGCCAATCCCGCCCCAGGAGCGCCGCCATTCCGGTTGCGCCGACGGAGATGCTGCCGGCGCGAATCATCGCCGCGGTCTCCGCATCGTGGCCGCCTTCTCCACCAAGCGGCGCAATTCCTTGATCGGCTCGGGGCTATCGTCCACCTGCAGGCGCAGCACGACATCGTTGTGCAGCCACACCCCACCATCCTTCTTCACGATCAGCATGGCGGCCGACTGCATGCCGCGCTTGTCACCGCCGGCGGCCTGTCCGGCTTCCAGCGCCGCCATCAGTCGCATCGACAGATGGCCGGACGTGTTCTCGAAGGCCGCGACCATGGCGTTCACGACCTCGGCGCTTGCCAGGATGTTCCCCTGCGCCGTGCAGAACTTCCCCTGCTTGTCACCCGCCCACTCGGTGGCCTTGGGGCCGGTGTAGGCGGCCACGTTCCCCTGCGCGTCGATTACGGCGAACTGACGCCCTTCCTTGGTCCAGTCGGCCGGGCGCGGATCGGGATCCGACTGCCACACGCGTTTCACGACGTCCGCCGGCTTCACACCCTGCCGTAGCAACGCGATCGCCTGTGGACCGTAGCTCACGTCGACGATGGCCTGCGTGGCCGCCGCGCCCACGCCGGCCTCGGCCCAGAGCACGCCATTGCCCACCGAGAACACGCGGGACTGCACCGCGCCGCCAACCTCGCCGGTAGCCGGGTCGTAGCCGAGGATGGAGAAGGTGGCGACTGGGGGCCAGGGGAGCGGCGGGGTGGTCGAAAAGCCCGTGCTCTGGGCTCGCGCGAACGGCGCGGTCAGGAGCAGACCCAGCGCCAACGGGAGGAAACGCGCAAACATTCGGGCGGCGGATGGCAGCGTGCGCATGGGACCTATGGAGAATGGTGATGACAACCCTCCCCGGTAATGAGCATTCGCGCGAGCGGTCACGCCATGCCCTGCGTAGTCTCCACATGTCAGGTGGTTCACATTTTGAGGG
>CANGXK010000323.1 GCA_947457715.1 Gemmatimonadota bacterium | reverse complement strand
TCGTCGTGCACGGTGATGGCGCGCACCGCGGCGTCGCAATGCATCGTGACCGGCGTGGGCGCGGCTTGCGACGCGCCATGCAAGGCGCGCGTGAGGGCGGACATGCCGCCGACCAGCCGGAACGAGAGAGCGGCACTCCCCGACGGGTCGAAGGACTCCGGTGGGCTTCCTTCGCCCGCCTCGTACCTCGCCAGCCCGTCGCGGTGCTGTTCAAACACGGGCAGCGCCAACTGGGCGACGAGTGCGCGAATGTGCTGTTGGTGCGGCCAGAACCAAGCGGGGCCCAGGTCGACCCACGGGGCCTCCGCCACAGGCGTCACCGCCTCGGTCAGCATGCGGCCGCCAAGGCGGGAGCGAGCTTCGAACACGGTCACGCGTTGTCCGGACGCGGCGAGGCGGCAGGCGGCCGTCAGGCCGGCCAAGCCGCCGCCCACGACGGCGACGTCGGTGTCGGTGACGGTGTCGAACGGTTTGGGTGGGTCGATGCGTCTGTCGGTCATTGGGCGGGCAAGCTACCGCGAATGGACGCGCCCCGCACGGCCGTGCAGTAGACTTGTGGCGCTGCCCCCATCTTCCAATCAGTCAGGACATGCCTATGCGCTCCGTCTCGTTCCTCATCACCACACGCGCCGCCGCCGTGCTCGGTGCCGCGCTCCTGCTCGCCGCGTGGAGCACGTCCAGCCATGCCGCCGCGTCCAAAGCCGGCGTGACCGCGAAGGTGCTGGATGCGACCGGTCGTGAACTCGGCGTGCTGACCTTGGCCGATGCCGGCGCGGCGATCTCGGTGGACGGCACGCTGCGTGGTCTGACGCCGGGTGTGCACGGGATGCACCTCCATACCATCGCCAGTTGCGATGGCCCCGGTTTCGCCGGCGCTGGCGCGCACTGGAGCCCGACGCCCAAGCAGCATGGCCGCGCCAATCCCGCCGGTCCGCATCATGGTGACCTCATGAACCTCACGGTTGGCGAGGACAGCAGCGTGGTCGTGAAGATGTCGACGCCGGCCGGATCGCTGCGTGGCGAGAACCCGCTGCTCGACGCCGACGGGGCCGCGATCGTGATCCACGCCACGACCGACGACTACAAGACGGATCCGTCGGGTAACTCGGGCGCTCGTATCGCCTGCGGCGTGGTGTCGGGCGGCTGATCGCGCCGTGAAGACGCCTTCGCGCACGCCTTCGCGCAGGCTGGTAGACCTGAGCCACTGCATTGAACATGGCGTGGTATATTACAAGGGTCTGCCAGCGCCGGTGATCTGCGACTACCTCAGTCGAGAGGACTCGCGTGCCCGCTACGAACCGGGCACCGAATTTCATATCGGTCGCGTGGAGCTGATCACCAACACGGGCACGTACATCGATTGCCCCTTCCATCGCTACGCCGATGGACGCGACACGGCCTCAATGCCGCTCGAGCGATTCGTGGATCAACCCGCCCTCGTGGTGCGCGCCATCGCGCGCGACGGGCGCGCGATCGACGTGGCCCACGTTGCGGCGCAGCTCTCGACGACCGACGTGCAGGGTAAAGCCGTGCTGGTCCACACGGGATGGGACGCCCTCTGGGGCACCGACGCGTACTTCGAGGGGCACCCCTATCTCACCGAGCAGGCCGCCGTGTGGCTGCGTGACGCCGGCGCGGTGCTGGTGGGGATCGATTCGTTCAACATCGATAACACCGACGGGGGCACGCGTCCGGTGCACACGGTGTTGCTGCGTGAGGAGATCCTGATCGCCGAGCATCTGTGCAACCTGCAGTCGTTGCCCGATACCGGTTTCACCTTCACCGCCGTGCCGCCCAAGCTGGTGGGCGTGGGGACCTTTCCCGTGCGGGCCTTCGCGACGATGCCATAGCCCGTCGGTTGGCGTCGGCCACGCGCGGAGGTCAGTTGGTGGATCGCTCCGCCAGAAAGCGGCGGAGCGGCACCAGCGATGCCTTGGGGGACTCCTCGAACGGCAGATGGCCCACATTGGGGAGCGGCACGAGCGTCGCATGCGGCAACGCCTTGACGTAGTCGGCGGCATTGCTGAAAGGAATCATGGCGTCCTGCTGCCCCCATAACAGCAACGTTGGTGCCTGAATCTGACGCAGCTGTGCAATGGGATCGACCAGAATCGTCTGGCGCAGGCGCTGCAGCATCGCGTTGCGTGCGCCGGGGGCCAGCATCAGATCGTAGTAGCGCGTGGCAAGACTGTCCGTGAGGGCTCGCTGATCGGCATATGCCGGTTCGAGACTCATGCGGAACATCGACTTGGGCATCGCGTAGCGCATCAGCGGCAGGGCCAGCGGCACTGCGGCCGGTTTGCCGTATTCGAAGCCCGCACTGGCGAAGCCGTCGGGTGAGATCAGCACCAGCTTCTCCACGCGCTCGGGGTAGCGGGCCGCGAACGACCAGGCGATGCGGCCACCCATCGAGTTGCCGATCACGGTGGCACGCGTCACGCCAAGTGTATCCATGAGCGCGGCCAGCAGTTGCATGCTGCGCCGGTCAGCGTAGTCATCGGTCGGGTCGGGAGCGCTCAAGCCGCTGCCGGGAAAGTCGAAGCGAATCACGCGATACGTAGGGTCGAGGGCGCGAGCCCACGGTTCCCACGTGTGCAGGCTCGAGCCGAATCCGTGCAACAAGATGAGCGCCGGTGCATCGCGGGGGCCGGTGTCGCGGACGTGCAGCGACGTCCCGTCGATCGTGCGTAAGTCGCCGGGGCTGGCGAGGTACCGGGCACGCAGGGTGTCCTGATCGGTATCGGGCGTGTACGCGGCCAGGGTGGCCGCGGTCAGCGCAACGGCGACGGCGATCGCCAGTAATCGTTTCTTCATGATGGGGTGGAACGTACTCCACGCGCCACACGCGATTCCAGCCGTTGGCACCACGTTCACCGTCGATTCGACGTGCAGGGAATCATGCGTTCTGCCGTCGGGCGACTCAGTCGCTCGCTGTGCGTATTCCGGTCATTCAACAACGCCTCTGGTGGAGCGTCGCGGCGTCCGGGCATCACTTCGGATGTGTTGCATTCATTCGGAAAAACGGCCTTCACTATCCGAATCGCTTCTTGGCGTGCTTGCGCCGCGCCCGCATGAATCGCCAGGCGCGCTGTCTGAATTGAATCTGCAATGTGCGGCGAGGCTACAGAGCGAATTGGCACCGCGCGTTTACCGCGATGCTGGAGCGCCAGCTCGACGGGATCCTACGTCACTGCATCAAGCGGCCTCTGGCCGGGTGACATGGTCCAGCACCTCGGTCAAGCTGTGCGTGAACGCGAATGGTGAGAATGCGCGTGCGACGTGAGCGAAGCCGCCATCCCGGATTGCTTCCCACGCGACCGCGTCGGTGTACAACCGGGCGCACGCCTCGGCGAAGTGCGAAGCACCGTCCGCGATGGCCAGCGCGGCTTTGCTTGCGTCGAGTTGTTCAGCGAGCAGCGTGGTGACCACGCAAGGAATGCCCTCGCTCATCGCTTCGATCACCTTGAGCGGAATGCCGGATGCAAACCGCGTGGGAGCCACGAAGAGCCGACATTGATCGTAGAGCGAGCGCAAATCCTCCACGACGCCATGGACGACGATCCGGTGCGACGCGAGCGACTGGACCTCGGGTGATTCCACCCAACCGACGAGATGGACGCGATAATCCGCACCGATCAATCGGTCGAGCGCAGGCAT
>CANGXK010000322.1 GCA_947457715.1 Gemmatimonadota bacterium | reverse complement strand
GAAGGAGAGTCGATGCGGGCAGGAGAGTCGATATATTCTACCGGACCCAGGCTTGATCCGCTCCTTCATCTCATGGTCTCCTATGCGCGTTTCTCGTCCGACGCTCCTGCCGCTCCTGCTGCTCCTGAGTGCGGGACAGGCGACGGCACAGTCCCGCCCACGGGCCGCGTCGGCTGACGACACGCCGTCGCTCGTGGTATACCTCACGATCGACCAGATGCGGGCCGATTACCTCGACCGGTTCGGCGCCCAGTTTACGGGCGGCCTGAAGCGGCTGAAGGCGGAAGGCGCGGTGTTCACGACCGCGATGCATGACCATGGGATCACCGAGACGGCTCCCGGCCATGCGACCACGATGTCCGGCCGCTTTCCGGTGCATACCGGCATCACGCACAACACGGCGGGCGTGAACACCTCCGAGGCGCCGCTCATCGCCGGTGGCGTCGGCGAGGGCGCGGCGCCGACCCGGTTCATCGGCACCACGCTCACCGACTGGATGCGGGCGAAGGACCCGTCGATGCGCTTCGTCTCGGTGTCCCGCAAGGATCGCGGCGCCATCCTGCCCATCGGGCGCACGAAGGGCGACGTGTACTGGTGGGCGCCGGGGCTGTTCACGACGAGCACCTACTACAGGGACACGCTGCCCTCGTGGGTGCAGGCGTTCAACGCCGAGCGTGGCTGGATGAGCCTCGCCGGCGGAATGTGGGACCTGCTGCTGCCGGCAAGCGCGTATCCCGAGCCGGACTCCGTCGCAGCCGAAGCCCAGGGCGGCCGGTTCATGTTCCCGTATCATGCGCCGACAGACGCCGGAGCGCTGTCGAAGATCTTCTTCGGCACGCCGATGATGGATTCACTGACGCTCGCGCTCGCGCTGCGCGGCGTGACGGCGAAAGAGCTTGGCGCCGGGCGCGGCCGCACCGATCTGCTGGCCGTGTCCCTCAACGCCACGGATGCCATCGGCCATGCCTACGGCCCCGATTCCCGCGAGATTCACGATCAGATCCTGCGTCTCGATCGCAGCCTTGGCGCCTTCTTCGACTCGCTGTTCGTGCTGCGCGATCCGCGTCGCGTCACCATCGTCCTGACCGCCGATCACGGCATGTCGCCGCTGCCCGAGGTGCATTCGGGGCGCTTCCGCAACGACAGCGCGTCGCGGGTCGACGCGGCAAAGGTGCTGGCCGCACTGGATACCGTGCTGCTGGCCAAGGGGGTCCCCGCCGCTGCTTGGTATTTCGAGGCCGGCATCTGGTTCGTGAGCGATCGGGCGGCCTTTACGCGGGCGGGCGTGGCCGTTGATTCCGTGGCCCGCGCGCTCGCCACCGCCATGCGCACGCTGCCCAACGTGAGCCGCAGCGATCTGTTTACCGACCTCGCGACCCGCGACACCACGACAGACCATGTCGCCCGCCGCTGGCTCCACATGTTCGCGCCGGACGGCGAAGCCGTGCTCGCGACGACGCTGAAGCCGTACAGTCTCTGGTGGACGACGCCGAACGCGGCGCACGGCATGCCCTATGACGACGATGCGCATGTGCCGTTGATCTTCTGGGGGGCGAAGGTACGCCCGGGCACGTACACGCAGGCGGTGCGCACGGTCGATATCGCGCCGACCCTGGCGCGCGTCGTCGGTGCGCCGCCGACCGAACGCCTCGATGGAAAGCCGCTGACCCAGGCGCTCAGCGGAACCCGTCCCCCTGCGCGTCGCTGATCTGCCGTCCTGACGGACAGTACGAGGGGGGCAGCGCACCCCGCGCTGCCCCCCTCTGTTCTTCACGCGATGTGCGCGATTTATGCGAGAATGAACTCGCGCTTGGCAAACAGGTGCGCGGCGTCGATGCCGCGGGCCTTGCACTCGCCAAGGAATTTCCCGACCTGTTGCATCGAGATGGATTCGTCGTCGAGTTCATTGTCGAGAATGTGACTGAGCCAGGGTTCCTGCCCCATCGCGTACGTGTACGCGCCGGTCACCCCGAACGTCTCCGCGAGGGAGAGCGCCTCGTGCGCGTACGAACCGCGCGCCCGACGCGACTGGTCGACCTCACGCGTGAGCGGCTTGGTAAAGAGCGGGCCGTAAATCCACGACGCCGGCGCGCCTTCGCACTCCATGCCGGTGAACAGCAGATCGGCGCGCCCCACATGCTGGCGGACATTGCGCGCGATCTGCGGATCGATGTTCGACGAATCCGCGATGCACAACACCGACTTGCCCTGCATGTCCACCTTGTAGCCGCTCTTGCTCTGCACCAGCAGATCATGGTGCTCGCCCAAGAACGGCAGACAGTGAATCCGGCCGCCGGGGAACACGATCTCGTCCATGTCACGCACTTCGAGAAGATTCTCAAAACCCGTGTGCTTGAGCGCGAGATACAGTGACGGGTCCTGCGGCAGCCCGTCGGCATTTCGCGGTACCACGATCTGCCCGATCATGTGCCGCAACTGCAGCAGCGTCTCGAAGTGCACGTGATCGTGATGGCTGTGCGAGAGCAGCACATAGTCGATCTTCTCGGGGAGATCGGCCATGCTGAACCGTTCGAGCGTTGTGGGATACTCATAGCTGAGGATCGGATCCGTCAGCACGCTCACACCGTTCGCCTCGATCAGCATCGACGCGTGGCCGAAATACCGCACGCGCATGCCGGGGCCGTCGTACGACGGCGCCGGCGCGGGCGGCGTGGTCGTGAAGTACGGCCGCAGACTCTCCACATCGGCCACGACATCGCGCAGTTCAGCGGCGATGTCGGCAAACGGCCGCGGCTCGCGCTTCATCCGGAACAACGCGTCAAGACGCCTGTCACGAAAGCGCAGGTCGAGTTCGACGCCCCCCTCGCTGGCCAGGTGCGGAGTGCTCAACATGAATGGGCGCGAGCGATCGTCCGTGGTCAGCGACAGCGAGACGCTCTGCAGATGCTCCGCGTAGAACTTGCCGCGGTACAGCAGGGATTCGAGCACGCGGAACGACGGCGCATGATTCATGTCGTACACCAACTCGACGTACCCCTGCAGCGGCTCGGGAACCAGCGCATACAGCGACTCCATCGGCTGCCCCTTGGCTTTCTCCTGCAACAGCTTGCCGAGATCGGTCAGCGCCTTGGCCAGAACCAGCAAATCCCCGCCCGCCGTCTGCGTCTGCTCGATGAGCTTCCGGACCTCCGGTACGTGCCGCGCTTCGAGATCGATGAACGCCCCACCCTTCATCGCCGGATTCTTCAGCGCCGCCGCATGCATCGCGGGCGCGTTGACGAACGACGTCATCGACTTGAGATGCCGATCGCGCGTGTTGAACGCAGCGGTCACCGGTGGAATCAGGAGGTTCCACGCGAACCACCCGTTGAACAGCGGATCGACCTGAACGTTCGGCTTGAGATATACGGTCATAGAAATGGCAGGTGTTAAGTCGGGAGATTCAGCGTCTCGAGTGTCTGGCGAAGCAGCATGTCCGCTTCGTCATCCGTGAGCGTATCGACGAGAGCTGTCAGCGGCAGGCCAGCGAGCGGCGCGGTCATCGGAGTGTCCGGGGGCAAACCCGGAGTGTCCGTCAGCACGCCTTCGACGAACTGCGTCAGTGCATCGATCGTCGGATATTCGAAGACCAGCGTGGCGGGCAGTGCCGTCCCGAGCAGATGCTCAAGGTGTGTCCGGAGATCCAGCGCAGCAAGGCTGTCGACGCCAAGTTCGAAGAGCCCCTGATCGACGG
>CANGXK010000321.1 GCA_947457715.1 Gemmatimonadota bacterium | reverse complement strand
TCGCAAGGCGCTCCGAAGTTGCTCGAACACTTCACGCTGCAGTTCGGGAACCGCCGTCTGATTGTCGAACGGTTCAATCGCAACCGTTTTCAGCTGCTTCGGCAATCCCCCGCCTCCGGAGAACCCGTAGCAACCACTCACCAGCACGGCGCCGAGCAGCAGTGCAGGCATGCTCCGGGCGGCGCGCACGAACTTACGGACGGCGCCAGATGGCGTCATCGAATCCCTCGACAGTCGTGGTATCGGTCACGGCAATGGCCAGACGCCGCTTGCCTCGTTCATGAACATACTGCAACTGCCACTGGCCGTTGGTTCCGCGGCGGCGCGACATCCACTCGATGACCTTGCCGTCCTCAATACGTTCGGCCCGGGCCAGCGTCGTGCCGGCAAACGCGAGGCGCCACGCCCGACCAGTGGCGCCGGTGGCATCATTCCCACGAAGCACGCCGAGATCGGCTCGCAAAGTGTCCACGTCGATCCGTGCGGTGGTATCTCGCGTCGGCGGCAGGGCAAGACGTCCCAAGCTGGCCCAAAGGAGCGGAACGGGGGGCAACAGGCGCCTTACCAGATCAACGCCGGGGACCACAAGGGAGTCGCCGACGAGGATCGCATAACCGCCGGCCATGCCGTTCCTCAGGAAGAAGTCGAGTCGTGCGCGGTCCGGCGCCTGCGTCCGCACGGCGCCGTCGCCGTTGGCCTCGAAGGTTTCGTCCTTGTACGTCCAGGTAAAGCGCAGAACCTGAGCACCGGCAGCCAATGCGGTCGTCGGGAGCATCGCGCGCGTCGGCGCGCCGGCCAGCGGCCGCGCCGCGGGGGCGCAGCCCACGACCAGCGCGGCCACGGCGGCGGCGAGGAGCGCTCGACCCTTCACGAGGCGGGGCGGTTTGGAGTTGCCAGAGCGAGAGGGCCGATCGTGGGATGGTTCACCGAATGCGAACGCGCAACATGCGGTCTCCTTGCACGATACGATCCATGACGTCGAATCCGGACAACACCTGTCCGAACACGGTGTAGGCGCCATCGAGATGCGGCTGGCTCGCATGACAGAGGTAATACTGGCTTCCCCCCGTGTCTGGCCCGGAGGTCGCGAGGCCGAGGCAGCCGCGCTCATGACGCTGCCGGGAGAAGCTTTCGCGGAGCGCAAAACCGGGACCGCCTGTGCCATCGCCACGCGGATCACCGTCCTGGACCACAAAGTTGGGTACCACCCGATGGAAGATCGTGTTCCGATAGAATCCTGCATCAGCAAGCCGCACGAACGCTTCGACAATCAGCGGTGCCTCCCGCCCGTACAGTTGGAGTGTGACATCACCGTACTCCGTCTTGATGATCGCCATCGGCTGGCGACGTCCCGGCACGCCCCACCGGCGGACGAGACGCTCGTAGTCTGCCAGTGGCCGCACGGCGGAGGGCGCGGCGACGGTGGGAGGCCGTGTGGTGCTCGCGCGCGGTGCCAGCAGCCGCCCGGCGGTCAGGCGTACGATCGAATCGCGATCGGTGGTCGCGCGCTCGGCCAGCACGCGGACACGCGACGTCAGGGCGGGATTCACATTGGTGAGAATCCGTTGGAGCGCGGCAGCACGAATGCGAGGATCGATGTCGTCGATGAATGCTTCGGCCGCGAGAACGCGACCCGTGTCACCAACGCGCGCACGCTCGTCGAGGGCAGCCATGCGATAGCGCCAGTCCGAGTGCCCCGCCCAACTCGCGACCTCCGCGTCGAACAACTGGAGTGCGAGACGATGTGCGTGCGCCAGCATCAGGCGACGTACGGCAAGGAGCGTGTCACGTTCCCATGCGCGACGCCAACGCACCGTATCGCGTCCGAACACCGCCGAAAGACTGTCCGTGGCGGCCACCCGCACATTGGCGACTGCATCCGCAAGCCCGGTCTGCACCTCATCGAGTGCCGTGGCACCAAAGGTGGAGACACTTCCTACCGCATTGGCCCGAACGCGCCAGTCCGCATCACGAAGCAGGGCCCGCAGGGCCTCACGCGCCCTCGGCGCCAGCGAGTCACCCACCGTGGAGCGCGTGAGAGCGCGAGCCACGTGCTGCCGCACTTCATCGTCGGGATGCGTCCGCACCGCCAGCAGTGCACGCGCGCCGGCCGGCGACCGCACTCGTCCGATGACATACGCGGCCGATCGCACGACGGGCGCCGATGAGTCGCCGAGCCACGGCACGACCAGCGCGATCGGCGCTGGTCGCAACTTCACGGTCGCCAGCAGCAGGGCCGCGCGCACGGGCGCGTTGCGCAGCGCCGCCACACTCGAATGCAACGGTGTCGAGACGCCTTCCCCCAAGGCCATCGACAGGACCGTACGCGCCGACTCACCAATTTCTCCGAGCGCCCACGCGGCTTCACGAGCGACCGGATCGGGTGCTCCGCCAATGGCCCGGGCGAGCGCGGCGACAGCTTGCGTGTCCCTCGCGACGCCAAGTGCGAATGCGGCATTCGCGGCGATGAGTGTGTCGCCGTCAGTCAGCATCCCACGCAGGTGTGGAAATCGCTCCCGCATACGCAACTGGCCGATCGCCAGTGCGGTACGGGCACGGCGATCGGGATCGGCATCAATGAGCAGTGTGTCGATCAGCAGCGTATCGGGACGCCGCGCATCGAGCATCGCGAGCAGCCGTGCGTCGTGCCGCACATCCGCCTCGGTCACGCGCGTCAGGCCGTTTCGCCCCAGAGCGCCCCTCGGGCCCGATGCACAGCCGCTGCTCGACAGACTGGTGAGCGTGAGGGCAGTCGCCACGAGGCCGCAAGACAGCGCGCGTTTATCGAACATCAGGGGCCGGCGTGACCGCCGCCTCCAGGATTGAGCGCAAGTCGCGCGGCATCGCCATCAGTCGCCCCGCTTTGTCGATCGACAGCAGGGACGTGGAGGCCGATACCAGCAAGGCGTCGGTGTCCGTGCGCACGATGCGGTACCCAAAGGCGACCCCTCGCGATCCGGCCGAGGTGAGGCGCGTGAACACGCGAATGGGATCGTCGTACCGGGCGGATGCGTGAAAGCGCATCGCGACGTCCGAAACGACGAGCAGCACGCCGTCCCGCTCGAGTTCAGCATAGGACTTTCCCAACGCACGGATGAAGTCGGTACGCCCGAGCTCACACCAGACCAAATAATTGGCGTGATACACCACGCCCATCTGGTCGGTCTCCGCGTATCGCACGCGCAGTTCGGAAATGGTTTCAGACACCATGGCAGGCTTTGGAGACACCGGAGCTGGCCGGCGGAACAGGGAACTGGGAAGATGCCCCTGCCCCGCGCGGTCGCCAAGCGGAGCCGGCCAAGTGGGGGGCGTGCGTTTGTGGACCCGTGCGGGAACGGTTAGACTGCCGCTGTGCTCCACACTCCGACTCTGGTCATCGGCGACGCACATCTCGGAGTCGCCTCGACGGATTCTGAACGTGCGCTGCGGAAACTGCTGCGCGACGTTCCAGCGCGCGCGCGCGCGCTGGTGATCATGGGCGATCTATTCGATTTCTGGTTCGCTTGGCGGCACGCCATGCCGCGCACCGGGTTTCGCGTACTGGCCGCCTTGGCCGATCTACACGACGCTGGGATCCCGGTGCTCTGGATTGGCGGTAACCATGATTGCTGGGGCGGAGAGGCGCTGATGGCCGAGACCGGTGCCCACTACACTCTGGAGCCGTGGACCGGTTTCCTCGGACCGTGGCAGGCCACGCTCACCCACGGCGACGGGC
>CANGXK010000320.1 GCA_947457715.1 Gemmatimonadota bacterium | reverse complement strand
CTCGCCGATCTCGGCCGGCAGGTTGACGCCGTGCTGCTCTTCGATATTGCCGAAGATGAACTCGTTCGACGCCTGAGCGGTCGGACGACGTGCGACCTGTGCCAGCGTCCGTTCTTCGGGCGCGAGCCCGGCGAATTCTGTGCCGTCGACGGGCACGACCCACAGGGCTCGCTCGTGCGACGGAAGGACGACGAGCCAGATGCCGTGCGGAAGCGCCTCCAGGTGTACCGCGATCAGACCTCTCCCGTTATCAATTGGTACGAGGAGCATGGGCCTCGGGTCGTGCGCATCGATGCCATCGGATCACTCGAAGACGTGGAAGCGCGCGCCTTGCACGTGCTCGGGTACTGATGGCCATCGGCGGATCTGCTCCGGCCACCTTGCTCAAGTCACCGCGAGAGATCGACATCATGGCGCGTGGTGGTGCGTTGTTGTACGCCACGCTGCAGCACATGAGGGCGCATGTGCGCCCGGGCGTCACGACGGGTGAACTGGATGCGCTCGGCGAGGCCTTTCTGCGGACGCATCCCGGGGCCGAGCCGGCGTTCAAGGGGCTCTACGGTTTTCCCGGCAGCGCCTGCATCTCGATCAACGAAGAAATCGTGCACGGTATTCCCTCCCGCAAGCGCGTGCTGAACGAGGGCGACATCGTCAAACTCGATTTCGGGGTGAAGCTCGAGGGGATGTATACCGATTCCGCGATCACGGTGGCCGTCGGGCAGATTGACGAACAGACGCAGCGACTGCTCGACGTCACGCAGCGCGCTCTCGACGCCGGGATTGCCGCGGCCACACCGGACAATCACGTGGGCGACATCGGCGCGGCTGTGCAGGCGGTGGTGGAGGCGGCCGGTTTCTCGGTCGTTCGGGAGCTGGTCGGGCACGGCGTTGGTTTTTCGCCGCACGAGGAGCTGCAGATCCCGAACTACGGGAAGGCCAAGCGTGGCAAGAAGCTCAGTGTTGGTCTCACGATCGCTATCGAGCCGATGGTCAACGTGGGAACGGCGAAGACCAAGACGCTCAGCGACAAATGGACCGTGGTGACGGCGGACGCCAAGCGCTCGGCCCATTTCGAACACACGATTGCGATCACGGAGCACGGTCCGCGCATTCTCACGCAACCGCACGGGTAACGACGCTACCGCTGCGTGTGGAGCGCTCGGTGTCCCCTGCCGGACGCATGAGCGCTCCTGTCGTTTTCGATACGACCACCCAGCAGGCCGTCTAGGTGGAGCAGTGCTCCCGTCCGCATCACGGTGACACCATGGCGCGTTCTGCCGCAGCTTCAGCCACTCTTGCGTGCACTGACACCGCATCGAGGCAGGCGCGGCCTTCCGTTGCAAGTTGCGCACCCGTCTCGGTGCCCTGTTCATCGAGGGACGCGACATTGATGCGAACGTTGAGCACGGCGCCTTTGCAGGCGGCTTCGGCCATGAGGGCCGCGACACAGGCATCGGTAACGGCGTTGCGGTTACCCTCTTCCGCGATCGTGGCCGCGATGGCGCCCACCTGCACGGCCAGCTGCGCCGTCTCCAGCGGCACGCGTGAGGCGAAGATGAGGGCCTCACGGATGGCATCAGCGCGCGCGCTGGCGTGCGCAGGCTCCTTCGACATCGTGTAGGCAACGCGTACCCGCTCGTAGGAATCCGCATCACGCTGAACGAGTTCGGCCAGCCGTCGGCGCAACTCGTAGGCCTGGATGGTGAGCTGCTTCATCCGTTCCTCCACGGCGGCGTACTTCTTCTTGCCGATCGTGAGGCCAGCGACCATCTGCACGAGTGCGGCGCCGAGGGCCCCGACGTGCGCGGCTACACTGCCGCCACCCGGTGTGGGGGCGGCATCGGCGACGCGCGCCATGAAGCCCTCGAGTGACTCGCCGCCGGCGATGACTTCCCGCACTTTCGTCTCGAGCAGCATGGCCTTGGAGAACCCGCGCAGTTGCACGTGACGGGCTCCCGCTTCGAGGAGCACTCTCTCGGGGACCAGTCCGACGATTTCGCTCCATGTTGGCGACACGCCGTGCGCGGCGGCTTCCGCTCTCACGATCTCGTAAACGCGATGCAGCGGGGTCTTCTCCGTATCGACGAGATTCATCGAGACCTGCGCCTGCCCGTCGACTTCCATCCCAAGGCCCTTCACATAGCGCAGTCCACCCGACGAACCACGGATGGCCTTGGCGACTTCCTTGGCGACCGGCAGGTGCTTGGCGTCGCCGAGATAGATGTTATAGGCGACGAGGAAGGGACGGGCACCGATGGCGGTGGCGCCGGCCGTGGGATGGATCTCGTTTGAACCGTAGTCGGGCTTCCGCGCGGGATTGGTGCGGATCTCTTCGCGAAGCCCTTCGAACTCTCCGCGACGGACATCGGCGAGGTTCTCGCGTGCCGGCGTGGTGGCCGCGCGCTCGTACAGGTAAACGGGAATGCCCAACTCGGCCGACGCGCGCGCACCCAGTTCGCGGGCAAGGGCGACGCAGTGCTCCATGGTCGCGCCGTCGAGCGGGATGAACGGCACGACATCGGTGGCACCGATGCGCGGATGCTCACCCTGATGCGTGGTGAGGTCGATGCGTTCCTGCGCGACCTTCATCGCGGCGAAGGCGGCCGGCACTGCCGCTTCGAGCGACGCCACGAAGGTGATCACAGTACGATGATGCGATGGGTCGCTGGACACATCGAGCACGTGGGCGCCGGGGGTGCCCGCGATCGCGTCGCGAATCGCGGCGATCACCGCAGGGTCGCGGCCTTCAGAGAAATTCGGGACGCATTCGACGAGAGACACGATCAGGCGGGATAGGGGTCGGGAACTGCACCTTCGTTGAGCATGCCAAGGAACCACTCATGAAGAATACCGTTGCTGGCGACAATCGGCCCACCCGTGAGGCGGGCGTCGCGTCCGTCGAGGTCGGTGACGCGGCCTCCCGCCTCCCGCACGAGCAGGATGCCGGCGGCCAGATCCCAGGGATTCAGGAAGAGCTCCCAGAAGCCGTCGAATCGTCCGCGGGCCACGTCGGAAAGGTCGAGTGCGGCCGACCCGGCGCGACGTACACCGGAGACGATCGGCATGAGGCTCCGGAGCTGGCGAAGATAGAGCTCGGCCTGGGAGATGTCCTTGAACGGGATGCCGGTGCCGATGAGGGCGCGGGCAGGGGACGTCGTGGTGGACACCTGCAGGCGGCTGCTGTCCACAAAGGCACCGTCGCCGGCGGTGGCATGCAGGACGCCGCCGCGTGCCACATCGTGTACGACGCCAGCCTGCGGCACGCCATCGAGCGCGATGCAGATGGACACGCAGTAGTTGGGAAAGCCGTGCAGGAAGTTGGTGGTGCCGTCGAGCGGATCGACGATCGCGACCAGTCCCTGATCGGGGTGCGCGTCGGCGCTCAACTCTTCGCCCACGATGCGAATGCCGGGAATGCGCGCGGTGATCATATCGCGGATGCGCTCCTCGGCCCCGACATCAACCCGACTCACGAAGTCCGTCGCGCTCTTTTCCTCCCAGGCCAGCGTGCGGTGCGACATCGCCTCGTGCGTGATGAACCGCGCGGCGGTGTCGGCGGCTGCGATGGCGGCGTCGCGCCAGTCCTGACGTTTCGGGTGTGCAGGCGATGTCATTCGGAGCGCTGTGCGTTGCTGGAGAAAATCACGGTGGGTACGTTTGAAGGATGGCACGCATCTTCAGCGGCATCCAGCCTTCGGGCGAACTCCACATCGGCAATTATCTCGG
>CANGXK010000319.1 GCA_947457715.1 Gemmatimonadota bacterium | reverse complement strand
TCCTTGTTGTTCGCGAAATACCAGATGTACCGCAACGTGTACTGGCATCACGCCGTGCGCAGCGCGACCGCGATGTACAAGCGACTGGTCGCGGTGGCGCTCGACTCGGGGCATGTGGCCGCCGACACGGTGGCGCACTTCACCGACGAAGGATTGCTGGTGCATCTCGACGTGCCGTCCTTGCCGACCGAAGCGCGCGTGATGCTGGACGGCCTGCGCTTCCGGCGGCTGCACAAGCGCGCCTATGAGTGCCCCGCCGCCACGCTGGGGGAGGAAGTGGGCGAGTGGATCGCCAGCGATTTCCATCTCACACGCCGCGTCGAAGATGCCTTCGCCCGCGAGCTGGGATTGGCGGCGGGTGCGGTGCTGCTGGATTATCCGGCCAAGACCCAGATGCTGGGACTCGACATTCCCATGCAGCGTCGCGATGGACGGGTGGAGCAGCTCACAGCGGCCGGCTGGGAAGGCGCCATTAACCTGCCCCGACTCAGCGACGAGCTCTATCGCAGCGCCCGTCGACTCCGCGTGTTCACGACCGACCGGGCACCAGTCCCGGAAGAACGCGTACTGGCGGCACTGCGCGAAGACGCAGACGTGGTGCGGGCCCGACTCGATGCCGGGACCGCGCTACTCGGATAGCTCGCTGGACAAGCGCTACCGGGACGCGTTACGGCCGGGTGCCGCGCGAGCAGCGCGGTGACCCGGCCTTCGCGGCTTCCAGCATCTCCACCGCTTCGGTGGTGATGGCGACGCCGCGATTGGCGGCATAGAACGAGCGGATGCCGGCATGCAGCGAGTCGCTGCTCACGGTGCCGCGCACGCCGTGGGCCCAGTCGCGGATCTCGCGCGGCAGTTCCACGATGCAGCCCATGTCGTTCCCCTTGCTGTCCAGCAACACGACGGTCGGCGTGGCTGTCCGCCCGTCGAGCGAGCGGTGGGTCTCCTGCACCGGCCGACCGTTCACCGGGAGCACGATGCGGAGATCCAGCCCCGGTACCGACTCCGACAGCTTGGCTAGATACGGCACGTTGTTCATCGAATCGCCGCAGGCGTCGATGGCGACGACCAGGAGATGCCAGGTGCCACCCACGGCCTTGGCACGCGCCACCAGTGCGTCGTCCACCCGGGCGCTGTCGGCCATCTTGAGCCAGCCTTCGCGACGAGCCTTGGCGGCCGCCAGAAAATCCGGGAAGCTCTGGCCGCTGCTGAAGAGCACCATCAGGGTGCTATCCGGAGTGACCACGCAGCCGGGGATCGGCGCGGTGACGGCGCGTGCTGCATGCGCCGCACGTGCCGGCGTGGCCGCAACGGCCACAAGCGCGGCCGACAGGCCGGCAATGACGCCAGCGCGAAAAAGCGTGGGGGAGATCATGGGCGCTCCGGTGGACGAGAGTCCGGGAAACGAGGCTTGGTACGCCCGTGCGCATCGGCGAGCTTTCGCCCGATGCCACGGTAAAAGGCGGCATCGAGCGGCTTCGCGTCGGCGTCGAGCGACAGCGCGCACCGCTCGATTGCATAGAGGAGGTTGCCAAGGTACAACTCGGCAACCTCCCCGACCGACTCCTCAGGCATGTGGAACGGCAGCCTGCTCGCCGGTGGTACCGGTGCTTCCCGTGCCGTGCACCCGAATCACCTGCACCACGATAGCGGTGATGTTGTCGAGGCCACCCCGGCGATTCGCTTCGGTGATCATCGCATCGACCATGCGTCCCGGCGTCTGCCGCGATTCGAGGATCCTCTTGAGCTGCGGATCCTCGACCATGCCGGTGAGACCATCCGACGCGACGAGATACAGGTCGCCGGTCAGGATCTCCCCGTGGAGCACATCGGCTTCGACCGCCGCATTGGCGCCCACGCAACGGGTGATCACGTTGCTGTAGGGGTGGTAGCGCGCCTGTTCGGGGGTGAGGAACCCGGCATCGACCTGCTCCTGCACGTAGGAATGATCCTTGGTGAGTTGGCGAAGCGTGCCGTCTCGCAGCAGATACACGCGCGAATCACCGATATGGCCCACGATCCAGCGTCCCTGCCCGATCACGAGGCAGGAGGCGGTGGTGCCCATTCCGTGCTTATCGGCCTCCTCGATCGTCCGCTCGTAGATGGCCCGATTGGCGGCCATGAGCGCTTCGCTCATCCGAGACAACGGCGGGTCGCCGGTCAGGTCGCGGACGTCGGTGAGGTCGCGCGCAACGATCTGCACTGCCATCTCACTCGCCACTTCACCAGCGGCGTGACCGCCCATGCCGTCCGCCACGATGAAGAGCCCACGCTCCTGATCGGCGTCCGCATAAAGACTGTCTTCGTTGCCTGCCCGAGTGCGCCCGACATCGGTGCCGGCGGCGACGGATAGCTGCACGTGAATAGGGAGGAGTCTGGCCGGGAAGGACGAATGGGACGCGGAGCAGAGAAGCGAAGCTACCCGGGAGCCGCGCCGCTTGGCAAGCGCGTCGCCGAGCCCGCCAAAAGATCGTCGGACGCCTCGCGGGGGGCTCCCTTGGCCGGAGCCGCCTGCGGCTCACTGAATTAGGCCCGTTCCGGCTCCCCGACCTGCAGCCTGAAGAGCCGCTCATACAGCCCTTGGCGCGCCAAGAGCTCGCGATGGGTCCCCCGCTCCGCCACCTCGCCGTGATGGAGGACCAGGATCTCGTCGGCATCGACGATCGTGCTGAGCCGGTGCGCGATGGCGATGGTCGTGCGCCCGCGCATCAACTCCGAGACGGCCCGTTGGATCTCCGCCTCGATCTGCGAGTCGACCGCGCTGGTGGCCTCGTCGAGGATCAGGAGCGCCGGATCAGCGGCAATGGCCCGCGCAAAGGCGAGCAGCTGTCGTTCACCGACACTGATCCCGCTTCCGCGCTCGGCGAGTTCGTGCCGCCAGCCGCCAGGCAAGCGGTCGATCACGCGGTCCGCACCGACCCGGGCGGCCGCCTCCGCCAGCGTCGTGTCATCGATGGACGCATCAAGCCGGAGATTCCCTGCGACGTCCCCCGCAAACAGAAAAATATCCTGCTGGACATAGCCGATGACCGATCGGAGTACGTCCACCGGCAGCACGCGGATATCGAGCCCGTTCACCAGAATCCGGCCGCGCTGCGGTTCATAGAAGCGGAGCAGCAGATTCACGATGGTCGTCTTCCCCGCGCCGGTGTGGCCCACCAGGGCGATCTCCTCGCCGGGCGCCACGCGAAAGCTGACACCCCTGAGGACCCATCTCGGTTCCGGCTGAACGCCCCCCGGCGGCGCCGCACTGGCACGACGGTGGCCATCAGCCCCTCGGGCGGCCGGAGCCTGATCATCGGATACGCCCTGTTCCCGATCGTACGCGAACCACACGTCGTCAAAGACCACCGTAACACCGGCGGCACGCAGCGCACCGACGCGCACGTCGCGATCGACGGTGGGCGCAACCCCGGCCGCGACCGGGGTATCGAGCAATCCGAAGATGCGCTCGGACGACGCCATGGCGGCCTGCAGGATGTTGTATTTCTCCGAGAGATCCTGCAGCGGCTGGAAGAAGCGGCGGACCAGTTGCAGGAATGCAGCCACGGTGCCGACGGTGATCGCCTCGCTCCCCACCCGGAAGCCGGCCGTCACCAGCAGGCTGGCCAGCGCGAAGGTGGTGAGGAACTCGATCACCGGGAAATAGAGCGCGTAGACCCGGATCGACGTGAGCTGGGCGTCGAGGTGCGACTGGTTCAAGGCATCGAAGCGTCGGACCTCGTGGGCCT
>CANGXK010000318.1 GCA_947457715.1 Gemmatimonadota bacterium | reverse complement strand
TCGCAGCAGTTCAATCGCGGCACCGGCGACGTGTCGTGGTATCGCGCGCTGCGTGGTGGCGCGTCGCTGGTCACGCACCTGCGCGGTGGCGTCGTGTACGGTGGTGGCACGACGCCGCGCACGGGCGACTTCATCCCGCCGCAGGAGCGGTTGTATGCGGGTGGCCCCACCACGGTGCGTGGCTTCCGGCAGAATGAGCTCGGACCGGCGGTGTACATCGTGAGCCGCTTCGACGTCGACACGGTCAGCACCCCCGGAAAGACGTTCTATCGCGCCGACTCGAGCTCGATCACCGAGCGCGTGGTGCCCACCGGCGGCAACACGCTCATCGTCGGCAACATCGAAGCCCAGTTCCCGAGCCCGCTCGCGCCCAAACTGTTGCAGATCGCGGTGTTCGCCGATGCCGGCAAGCTGTGGAATCGCGGCGCCGCCTCGCAGGCGGCGACGCTGAGTGATGAAGGGCCGTCGGTGAAGATCACGCCCGGCATGGGCATTCGCATTGCGTCGCCGTTCGGTGCCATTCGCGTGGACCTCGGCTACAACGGCTATCGTCTGCCGGCAGGCGCGGCGTACTTCAACGCGCCGCTGCAGGCGGGCATCGCCCCGCTGTATTGCGTCAGTCCCGGCAACGGGTTGTCGGTGAGCGCCTCGGGCACCAGCGGTGCGCCGGCGGCGCAAGAGGCGGGCGGGTGCCCCAACAGCTTCCGTCCCACGCGCAGCACCGGGATCCTGCGGCGCCTCAATCCGAGCATCTGGATCGGGCAGGCGTTCTGATGCGCGACGACCACGTCGACCACGAGCCGGACGACGAGCGGGAAGGCGACGAGCCGCAGTCCACGTCGCGCGGTCCGCGTCGGATCCGGCGACGGACGGTGGTGCTCGCCACGGCGGCCGTATTGCTCTCGTTCGTGGCGCTGATCGTGGGCGGTGTGGCCGCGCTCACGCAAACCGATCGTGGCCGCGCGGTGATCATGCGCGCGCTGGTTCCGGTGCTTTCGAGTGCCATTCCCGGCACGCTGTATGTGGGCAAGGTGAGCGGCACGCTGTTCACCGACATCAGCATCGATTCGATCGAGATCCGGAGCGCCGACGGCACGCCATTTCTGAGCAGCGGGCCGATTCGCGCGACATACGACCCGCGTGATCTGCTTGATCGTCGCATCATCGTGAAATCGCTCGAGGTCACGCGGCCCGTGATCACCATGATCGACTACGGCAACGACGACTGGAACTGGAAGCGCGCGCTCAAGAAGACCGGCGTGCTGTCGTCGAAGACGAAGAGCCGCTTCGGCGAGTACATCGTGATCGATACCGCCACGATCCGCGAACTCACCTTCACGGCGCGCTTGCCGTGGGTGCTCTCCGACACGCTCAAGGGGGCCAAGCGCGACAGCGCGCTTACCTTCAATCTCACGCGCCTCGACGGCGAAGTGCGCCGCGACGGCGATCGGTTCGTGCGCGTGTATCGCTTCGTGCGTGGCGGCCTTGCACTGGGCCGTTCGCGTATCGCCGATCCCGATTCGGCGGGCATGAAGCTGGCCATGCAGAAGATGGAGGTGGTGTGGATCTATCCGCCGTTCTGGTTCCGCAACATGAAGAGCACGGTGCGGAGAGTCGCCGACTCGCTGTGGCTGGATGACGTGAGCTTCAACCTGGCCAACTCCGGCGCGCACGGCAGCGCGAAGGTGGTCTGGGGCAGTGGCCTGCCGGTGCGCTACGACGTGAAGCTCAAGGGCGACAGCGTGGCCATGGCCGACATGTCGTGGATCGATGAAACGCTGCCGTGGAGCGGTGGCGGCAGCACGTTCATCACGATCAAGAACGATCCGAAGAATCTCGCGATCCTCGAGTACGGCCTGCGCGACATGGATGCCCGCGCGCTGAAATCGCGGCTGAAGGGCAACATGACGTTCGCCGTGGGCGGTCCGGTGCTCAAGGTGAACGATGTCGATCTCGAACTGCTACCGGCCAACACCGCACTGCTGCGGTGGTTCAACGGCGAGCCGTTTCCGTACGATTGGCAGGGCAACGTCACGGGTCGGGTGAAGGCGCGGGGCGGGCCGGTCACCAACTGGCAGTTGGACGACGCGCAGCTCACCTTCGCCGACACGCACGTGCCGGGCGCGATCTCCCGCGCCCGCGTGCGTGGCATGGTGGACATCTTCACGCCGGCCGAAGCGATCCTGAAAGGCGTGGATCTCGAGCTCCAGCAGCTCGACCTGCGCACGCCGCGTTTCGTGAATCCGCTCTTCCCCGAGCTCAATGGCTTCGCGCGCGGCACCATGCGCCTCGACTCGCTCTGGTACGACGCCTTCTTCTCGAAGGCCGACATCGAGCATGTGGACGGTCCCGGTCAGCCGTCACGCTTTACCGGCGACGGGCATTTCACGCTGCTCACCGAAGGCGTGAAGTTCGACGTCGATATGCAGGCCGTGCCGCTGTCGTATACCACGATGTCGCGCTCGTATCCGTCGCTGCCGCTGCGCGGTTCGGCGGTGGGTCGCATCAAGGCGGCCGGCATGGCCGAGAGGTTCGACGTGCAGACCACGCTCGCGGGCGAAGGTGGCGAGATCTCCTTCAACGGCAGCGCCGATGCGCTCGAACCGGAGATGGGCGCCACCGGCGAGTGGCGCATTCGCGGCGGCAATCTGCAGAATCTGCTCGGCGACAATCGGTACCCGGTCACCTCGCTCTCGATGCTGGGCACGGTCGACCTGAGCGCCGCCACCATCGAGTCGCTGCGTGGCTCGCTGCGCGCCACGGTGGATCAGTTCTCTCGCGTGGCCGATGCGCGGCTCTTCGGTGGCACCGCGGTGGTGTTCTTCGACTCTGGCCACGTGCGCGTCGATACGCTCACGATCGAAAGCTCGGCGGTGCGACTGACTGCGCAGGGCGGTCTCGGGATCACCAAGGCCCGGCGCGATTCGCTCTCGATTTCGATGATCGTGGACTCGCTGGGCGGACTGCGGCAGTGGCTCTCGCCGACCGACTCCACCAAGCGCGCGTTCGTTCTCGCCAGTGACACGTTGCGCGGTTCGATCGAGTTGTCCGGACAGCTCTCCGGTTCGATCGACACGCTGGATACGCGCGGCCTCGATCTGCGACTCCGTGGCGATGCCCGCGACGTGATCGTCGCCACCTCGCGCACGCAGCGCGCCTCGGTCGACCTCTCGGTGCGTGATCTGCTGCGCGGTGCGAATGGCGCCCTCTCCGCCACGATGGACTCGGCGAATTTCGCCGGAATCGACATCGCCTCGGCGGCCGGACAGTCCACGCTCCGCGGTGGTCTGGCCGAACGCTTCGGCGTGCAGATGCGCACGCCGTCGGAGTCGCGCGTCGCGATTGCCGGTGGTGTGGCCCGTACCGGCGACTCCACCGTCGTCAACATCGACACGCTCACCCTGCGGGTGGACAGCGCATCGGTGCGGCCACGTGGCTTCACCTTGGCGGCACCGGCCATGCTGCGCTTCATGCCTGGCGCGAATGGCACGTTGGGCTCACTCGACTCGCTGGTGCTGCAGCACACCGACACCGGTCGCATCGCGATTCGCGGTGGACTCGCCGCCGCCGGCGTCGTGAACGGTCGCCTCGATGCCGATCGCGTCGCGCTGGCCGACATCGGTCGCTTGCTGCGCACGTCGGGCCTCACGCGCGGAACCGCGTCGGCTACGATCGCGCTGAGTGGGACGCGCGAGCAGCCTCGCATCGATGGGACCGTCGACCTGCGCGATGCCGTCGCCGGCCGC
>CANGXK010000317.1 GCA_947457715.1 Gemmatimonadota bacterium | reverse complement strand
GGCCGAGTGGCGACCGTTGATCGAAGGATATTTGAGGGACAGTCCGGTGTTGCGGGGGGTGGTGCAACTGCTCGACGTGCGCCACGACCCGACCGAGGACGACCTCACGATGCTCGACTTCCTCGCGGACCTCGGCGTGCCGACCATTTTCGCGGTCACCAAGATCGACAAGTTGCGCAAGCTCGAGGTGCAGCCGCGCCTCGAAACGCTGTCGAAGTTTCTGGGGCTGGACATCGATCAGATCGTCCCGTTCAGTGCGACGACCGGAGTGGGCCGCGATGAACTGGCCTCGGCACTGCTCGACCTGCTGGCGCTCCCCGACTGGAAGCTTCCGGAGGAGTCGTCCGACGAACCGTCCGAACCGGAGGCACCGTGATCGCCGCCGCACGATCCACCGCGCTGGCCGTGCTGACCGGCATCTTCTGCGCCTGCGGCACCACGACGGCGATGGGCGCTCAGGTGCCGCCCCGTATGCCGCCGGCCGGACAGTCGGACACGCAGGGGGACACCCTCGATCCGAACTGGATTCCGGCGGGGTTCGGCACGCTCCGACAGGATGACATCGCCCTTAAGGTGTCCCCGGCAAGTGGCCTGCAGGTTCGGGCGATTCCGCTGGACGAACGGATCATCCGGCTACTCTCGCCCGACTCCTACCGATCGCTGCGCGAGTTGGTGGTCAGCAAAGACCGGGAGTTGCTCGCCGTCAAGGAGCGCAGCCGCCTGCCGACCTATTCGATCTGGTACGTGAGCTTCTTTGCGCAGGAGCAGGGCGAAACCCGCTTCTCGCCGCAGGAATTCATCATCAGCAACACGGGGCGCGACTTCCGTCCGCTTGACATGCTGCCGATCACGCCGGGCTTCGGTGAGTACCGGCTCACGCAGCGAGAAGTGCAGTCGGCGTTACTGATCTTCGACGGACAGCTCGACGTCAATCAGCCACTGACGGCGCTCATGGAGAGCACCCCCAGCGTGACCGACTGGAATCGTGTGATTCAGCGGATCGAGCGGGAGCGATCGCTCGTTCGCTCGCGCGCCGCGGCGGCCCAGAAGCCGCCGGTCTGACCGCCCGCACTCCGCTACGCCTCGGGGACGCGCAGCACGTCTTCGACGGCGCCGGCATCGCCGTCGCGCAGCAGGTGCATGGCGTAACGGACGGCCTCATGTTCGCGCGGCCAGGCGAGCTGCTTGATCGCCGCCGTTGGTGTGCGCCATGCCGTGGTGTCGTGCTCGTGGCTGAGCATCACCACGCTGGCGTGTTCCACGACGGCCGCGAACACGACCGCCATCTGGATCGTGTTGCGGGGCGTCAGGTAGAACGGATTGACGGCCAGGGTGTAGAGCCGCTGCACGACCATGCCGGTCTCCTCGAGCACTTCGCGACGGGCGGCCGCCGCGGGCGCCTCCCCCGGCTCGATGCTGCCGTGTACCAACTCCCAGGCGCCAGTACAGCGTACGCCCGCCGCACGCCGAAGCGTCAGCACCCGCCACCGATCGCGGCGGCCATGCGGGGCCGGTGCGAGCACCACCACGTCGACCACGCCGACGGCGATTTGCACGTCGGCCGTCGGTACGACGGACAGAGCTGGAGTCGAAGGGTTCATGAACCAATGCTACCCGGTCGCTTGCCCTGCGGCGAGCGCGGCGGCGAACTTCCCTGCTGATGACTGCTCTCGCTGAATTCCGCGCCCGCGCCGCCCAGTGCCGCACCACCGGTGGTCTGGTTCCCGTGTGGAGCGACTGCCTGCTCGACCTCTGCACGCCCGTCTCGGCGTTTGCCAAACTGCGCCGTGGCCCGTTCGCCTTTCTCCTCGAGTCCGCACCGGCCGGCGGCGAATCGTGGGCGCGCTACACCTACCTCGGCACCGAGCCGCGCGGCGCGTGGCGGCTCTGCGACGGGGTCGTCGAGGACTGGAACGCCGTGCAGGGCTGGCACGGCGCGCGGACACCGGCCGACCCCATCGCCGACCTGCGTGACCTCGTGCGCGACATGCAGCCCGTGCCGGCTCCGGAGTTGGGAGCGTTGTGGAGCGGCGCCATCGGATTCTTCTCGTACGACGTCGTACGACACATCGAGAAGCTCCCGCATGCGCCGCCCCGTGCACTCAGCTATCCCGATGCCTGTTTCGTGTTCACGAAGGCGCTGGTCGTCATCGACAACTGGCGTGGCCAGGCCCGCGTCATCGTGTCGGTACCCGTCCCGCCCGGGGCGTCGGATGAGGCACTCGACGCACTCCATGCGGACGCCGTGCACACGCGTGCCGACACGATCGCGCGACTGCAGGGCCCCGATGTCCTCCCTCCGCTCACACTGCACGAGTCAGCGCCGGCCGCGGTGGCGCAGTCGCACTACGCGCGGGAGGATTTCCTCCGCGATGTGGGGCGTATCAAGGAGTATATCCTGTCGGGTGACGTGTTTCAGACGCTGCTCGCGCGTCGCATGTCGGTGCCGCTCGACTTCGACACGACCACGCTGTATCGCGCGCTGCGGGCGCTCAATCCGTCGCCGTACATGTATCATCTCGTGCTCGACGGCTTGGAGCTCGTGGGCAGCTCGCCGGAGCTGCTGGTGCGCGTGGCCGACGGGCGCCTCACGGTGCGTCCGATCGCCGGCACGCGTCCACGCGGCAAGACCGCGGAGGAAGACACCGCGCTGGCCGCCGAACTGCTCGCCGATGAGAAGGAACGGGCCGAGCATGTCATGCTGGTCGATCTGGGCCGCAACGATGTGGGCCGGCTCGCGCGCTACGGTACGGTGCGTGTGACCGATCTCATGACGGTCGAGCGCTACTCGCACGTGTTTCATATCGTCAGCCAGGTCGAAGGCGAGCTGGCCGATGGTTCCAGCGCGCTCGATGCATTCCGCGCGGTCTTCCCGGCGGGCACGATGACCGGCGCGCCCAAGGTTCGTGCAATGGAGATCATCGACGAACTCGAGCCGGAGCGGCGCGGTGCGTACGCGGGCGCGATCGGTTTCATCGGGGCCGGCGACACGCGCATGGATCTGGCGATCACCATCCGCACGTGCGTGATCGCCGACGGCATGGCCTCGGTGCAGGCCGGCGCCGGCATCGTCCACGATTCGGTGGCGGAGAGCGAGTGGGCGGAAACGGAGAACAAGGCGCGCGCCCTGCTCACCGCCATCGGCCGCGCACGCGCAGCCGCGTCTGGCGCAGCCGCGTAGGCCCGTCATGTCGCTCGTGCTCATCTCCGCCTCGGGCGACCGGCGCTTCCCGCTCACCGGTCACGCCAGCTTCATCGTCGGTCGCGAACTGTCGTCGACGCTGCCGATTCTCGATCCCGTGGTGTCGCGTCGGCACGCCGAGCTGCGCGTGACGCAGGCGGACGTTGTTGAGGTGCAAGACCTCACGTCACGCAATGGCACGTGGGTGAACGGCTCGCGCGTGCAGCGTGCCACCGTGGCACCAGGTGACACGCTGGCCTTTGGCACCGTGGTGTTCACACTGCGGGTCGAGGACCGCACGGGTGGACGCAGCACACCAGCGCCGGCGCCAGTCGACGGCAGCGCCACGGTCTCCTATGAACGGCGCGTCCCCTCGCGCGAACAGTCGCTGGCCGACGTGGCGCACGTCACCGCCGGACACGCTCAGGCCACGGCGCGTCTCGCACAATTGGTGGGGATTGCGCAACACCTTGGCGGCTTCACCAATCTCGGTGCGCTCCTCGAGGCGCTCACCGGTGACCTCTTTCGCACCTTCGACGCCGACCGCGTCGCGATTCTCCTGCGCGACGGC
>CANGXK010000316.1 GCA_947457715.1 Gemmatimonadota bacterium | reverse complement strand
CGAACAGCACGACCAGCGGCGTGAGGGCATTCCGCAGAATATGCCGGCGCTCCACTTCGCCGCGCGTGAGACCGCGCGCCAGAGCGGCACGCACATGCGGTGCGCCGGCAGCGTCGAGCAACGACCGGCGAGCATAGCGCGCCACCCCCGCCGCGCCTGGCAACGAGAGTACCAGCAACGGCAGCACGGCGTGCCGCCACCGATCGGTCCAGCCACTTGCCAACGGATCGGCTGCGGGATCCTGCAGGCCGAACGCCGGCAGGCGGAGCCACTCGGGAAGGCCAAGCCACGCCACGCCCGAGGTGAACAGCGTCACCATGGCCAGAGCCAGCCAAAAGCTCGGCGCCGCGTACACCGTGGTGGCGAGCGCCGTGATGAGGGTGTCGGTGCGTCGGGACGCGCGGAGCGACTGCAGCATGCCAAGCAGCGTCCCGAGGACGAAACTCACCATCAGGGAGACCCCGCCGAGGAATGCGGACACGGGGAGCGCATCCGCGATGACTCGCGTGACTGGCTCCGCGCGCACCAGACTCTCACCGAGATCGGCACGCAGCACGCCGCCGATCCACCGCGCATATTGCACGGGGAGTGGGGCATCCAGCCCAAGTATCTCTCGCTGACGAGCCGCCACTTCGGCGGATGCCGTTGGTGCGATGAGCAACGTCGCCGGATCACCCGGCGCCAGATGGATCAGCGCGAAGGTGATCGTGGTGACCAACCAGAGCAGCAGGAGCGCGTCGAGAACGCGCGACGAGAGACGATGCACGTGAGGATGATGCCTCGTGCGACGAGGACGTCAACCCGCGCGCGGCGATGGATTGCGGCCCTGCTGGCGACCGTCGCCGCGCTCATGGCGGTTGGCTGTGGACGTCCCCCACGCCCTCCCGGTACGATCGTCATGGCCTCGGGCACCGATCTGGAGTCCGGGAATCCGCTCGTCACGGTGCACCCACTCTCCCGCCAACTGCAGCGTCACGCGCTTTTCGTCACCCTCGTGCGTCTCGACAGCGCACTGCAGGTGGAGCCGTACTTGGCCCGGACGTGGACGTGGGACGCTGAGCGCCGCTCCGTCATCTTCTCACTGTACGGCGAATTGCGCTGGCACGATGGCCCAGCCACCACGGCCGCCGACGTCGCCTTTACCATCGCTGCCGCCCGCGATACCGCCCTCGGTTCTCCTCGGGCGGGCGAGGTGGCGGTGATCGACAGCGTGATCGTCGTCGACGACCGGACACTGCGCATCGTCTTTCGCGAGCCACGTACCGCTCTGCCCTCGGTGCTCGCCGAACTGCCGATCGTGCCGAAGCATCGGCTGGATTCGGTGCCGAGAGCACGATGGCGTGCGCATGCGTTCTCCAACGCGCCGGTCGGTAATGGGCCGTTTCGCTTCGTCTCGCGCATCCCTGGCCGCCAGTGGCGTTTCGCGCGCAATCCGGACTTCCCGCTGGCGCTCGGCGGGCCGCCGAGAGCGGAACAGATTGTCGTCGCCGTGGTCGACGAAGCCGCCACCAAGTTCGCCGGGCTCGTGAGTGGTGAACTCGACGTGGCCGGCGTCTCCCCGATCATGGCGCATCTGGTGGAGCGGGACCCCTCGTTGATGCTCATGACGCCGCCGGCGCTCTTCTCCACGGTGCTCGCCTTCAATACCACGCGCGCGCCCTTCGACGACGCGCGCGTGCGCCGTGCGATCAGCCTGTCCGTTGATCGGGCGCGACTGGTGCGCGCGGCGGTCGCCGGCTTCGCCACCCCGGCGAGCGGAGCGATCCCCCCCGGTCTTCCGGTGTCCACGAATGAGGTGCCCGAAGTCGATACGGTGCGCGCCGACTCGCTCTTCGAGGCCGCGGGTTGGGTGCGCGCCGGTGCGCGACGCATACGCGGCGGGACACCACTCGAGGTCACTCTGCTCACGGTGGGGAGTGGTGACATGGCGGTCGAGCAGCTGGTGCAGGCGGATCTCGCCGCCCGAGGCATAACCCTGAACCTGCGCGTGATGGAGCTCGCGACCTTTCTGGCCACGATCCGCGCGCCGGCAAAACTATACGACCTCGTCCTCACCGGCATTCCGGGGGACATCGCGCTGGGTCATCTCTCTGCCTTGTTTGCCACGGCCCAACGCGGCGGCGCACTCGATTACACCGGTTTTCACCGCACGTCCATTGACGCCGCACTCGACAACGCGCAGCGGGCCACCCCCGACGCGGCACCCGCCGCCTGGCGGTCGGTCGCTGCGCTGCTCGCATCGGACATGCCCGTCGCGTGGCTGTATCATGCGCGCGGCGTGCAGGGCCGGTCTCGTAAACTCGATGGAGTCCAGATGGATTTGCGTGGTGAGCTCGTCTCCATTGCTCGATGGACGCGAAAGGACCTCCCATGAAGCGACTGCGGCTGTTGCCGCTCGACCTCGACGCACGCCGCCGCGAGACCGCCGCCGGGTCGTCGTTGGCGGCCACGATCGATGCGCTCGCCTCCGAACTCGAGCCGCTGCTCACCCGCGAGCTTCCGATTCCCAGCGGCAAGGCGCGCCTCACCCGCATCGGTGGCCGGTGTCCGGTGCACGGGGGGTTGCTCGAGTTCGACCCGTGGGCGCCACACGCGCACCGCTGTCTCCGCTGCGCGCGCGACTATGCTGGCGTCGAGCACGATGACTGGTGGGCCATGGGCGCCCAGTTGTACACGGCCGAACGCGCCGTGCATGCGGCCACGTTGTTCGCCCTGCGTGGTGACGTGCGACATGCCGCACTCGCGACGCGGATCCTGAGCGCGCTCGCCGAACGCTACGAGCACTGGCCGAATCGGGACAACGTGCTCGGGCCCAGCCGGCCATTCTTCAGCACCTACCTGGAGTCAATCTGGCTGGTGAACCTCTGTCATGCGCTCGATCTCCTCGATGCCGCGCTGGCCCCGGACACGCACGTCGTTGGCGCACGCGTTCGTGATCGCCTCATCGCACCGAGCGCCGCACTGATCGCGTCGTACCACGAAGGGACGTCAAACCGGCAGGTCTGGAATGAAGTCGCCGTGCTCTCCGCTTTCCGCGTACTCGATGACCATCGCGCCTTTGACGCGCGGATCGAAGCGGACCGCATGTTGGGGCAGCTGCTCGAGCACGGATTGCTGGCCGATGGCACGTGGTACGAGGGCGAAAACTACCACCTGTTCGCGCATCGCGGTCTGTGGTACGGCATGCAGTTGCTCGAGGCCGCCGGTCGATCGCTGCCCGACGCGCTAAGCGATCGATATGCGGCAGGCTTCGTGACGCCGTTTCTCGGGCTGCTCCCCGACGAAACACTCCCGTCGCGTCGGGATTCCCACTATGCCGTCTCCATACGCCAGTGGCGCTTCGCCGAGTGGTGCGAGCTCGGTCACGCCTATCGAGCCGACCCGCGCTTGGCTGGACTTCTCTCGCGGCTCTACGACGGCTCGGTCCTCCGGCATTCCGACGCGCGCGCGCGCTCCACGGCCGATGCCGAGCGCAACGAGGCGCCCGCTGCGCTCACGCGCGCCGATTTGTCGTGGCGCTCCGTCCTCATGGCGTCGGCCAGGCCGGTGCCGCCGGCCGCCTGGGCACCGGCCAGCGTGCTGCTCCCCGCGCAAGGATTGGCGGTGTTGCGGCGCGAGCATGGCCGCGTGTACGTGGCCCTCGAAGGTGGCCATTCGGGAAGCGGCCATGGACATCCCGACCGATTGGCGCTGACGCTGCAAACGGGCCGCGAACGCTGGTTGCAGGATCCGGGCACCGGCAGCTATGTGGAGCGGACGCTGCACTGGTATCGCAGTACCCTCGCGCATCACGCT
>CANGXK010000315.1 GCA_947457715.1 Gemmatimonadota bacterium | reverse complement strand
TGCCTAGCAGATTCTCGGCCGGCACTTCGACGTTGTCGAACAGCAACTCGCGGGTGTCCGACGCTCGCCATCCGAGCTTGTTCTCCTTCTTGCCCGACGTGAAGCCCTTCATGGGCTGCAGCGAGTCATCATGGCCAACGCCAAGCACGCGGCACTTCTCGAGATCGCAGCTCTCCTTGTTCAGGATGAACGACGAAATGCCCTTTGTGCCCTTGGACGGATCCGTCACCGCCGTCACGACAAAGACTTCGCCGACACCGGCGTGCGTGATGAACCGCTTGGAGCCGTTCAGCAGGTAGTAGCCATCCTTCTTCTCCGCCGTGGTGCGCGTGCCACCGGCATCGCTGCCGGCGCTTTCTTCCGTGAGACCGAAGCCGCCGAGCACCTTGCCGCTGGCCAGCAGCGGCACGTACTGCTCGATCTGCGCCTTGGTGCCGAAACTCAGGATTGGGGACGTGCCCAGCGTCGTGTGCGCACTGATCGTGATGGAATGGGAGGCACAGACTTTCGCGAGCTCTTCGATCGCGATCATAAAGCTGATCGTGTCAAATCCGGCGCCACCGACGTCCTCAGACCACGGGATACCGAGGAGTCCCAGTTCTCCCATGGCCTTCACGTTCACCCAGGGGAACGTGGAGTCCTCATCGTGTTGGGACGCGACGGGGGCAACCTGTTCTCGCGCAAAACTGCGGACCATGTCACGCACGGCGAGATGCTGCTCGTTGAAATAAAGACTATCGTCCATGGAAGACGTCGAGGTCAGAGCGGGCGGGGCCGGCCACGAACGGACTGCTTCGTACTGGCCGGTGGAAGGACTTCAGTGGTGCCCAAGCAACGATCACAGGCAGCGCACTGGGAGCGCACTTCGGGGTCTCCGAAATAGCGCAGGATGAACGCTCTTCGGCAATAGCGGGTCTGCGCATATCGCTGCATTGCGTCGAGTCGGCGCAGGTCAGATTTTCGTCGCCGATCGATCGCCGACCAGTCCACGGGCAGCCATTTCGCGTCGCGCGCGCGGGGATCGAGCCGCACGCCGGCACCTGCCCGCATCCATGTGACGAACTGTTCCGCTGCCAACCGCTCCAAAACAGGGACGAGCGCCATCGCCCCGCCCAGACGGCGCGGCAGTCCGTCCAGATCGATCGAGGCACCGTCCTCCAGCGTCCTGCCAGCCACCTTCCAGAAGGCCCGCAGCACTTCGCGATCGACGGCCCGCGCTCCCGTCAATTCGCCCGCGATGCGCTCCGGGGTCGCAAGCAGCCGAACCGACACACGACCCATGGCGGCTGCCTCCGCCGTGCATGCGCCCGCCGCCACCAGCACGCGAAGCGCTGCGCTCACCTGCCGGTCGCCGAGCTTCGACGCCAACCGCTGTGCGATCTCGTCGGCGCTGCGCCCGACCACGCCAACACGATCCGCGTGCGCGCGCAGGAACCTCCACGTCTGCTCAACGGTGGTGCGGTCGGGATGCGCGCTGGCGATAAAGAACTCGTGCGTAAATCGATCGGGATACGCGTGGAGCAACACGCAGGTACTCGGCTTGCCGTCGCGACCCGCGCGGCCCGCCTCCTGGTAGTAGGCCTCTAACGTGCCCGGCATGGCGTGGTGCACCACGAGGCGCACGTCGGGCTTGTCGATGCCCATGCCGAAGGCGCTCGTTGCCACGATGACGCGCGCACGTTGCTGCATGAACGCGTCCTGCGCACGCTGACGCAACGCGTCATCGAGCCCTGCGTGATAGGCGACCGCTCTGATTCTGCCGCGCACCAGCACCGCCGTGACGCGTTCCACCGCTTTGCGTGTGGGGGCGTAGACGATCGCCGGCGCCTCGGTGGCGCGAAGCAGGGCGATGGCCGACGTGTCCTTCTCGGACTGGCTCCGCACGGGCGTCACGTGATACGTCAGGTTGATGCGATCGAAGCCGGCCACGACGACGTCCGCATCCCGCAACGCGAGTTGACGCACAATATCGAGGCGAACATCCGGCGTCGCCGTCGCCGTGAGCGCCACGGTCTGCGGAGTGCCGAGTCGTTCGCGGATGAGACCGATGCGCCGATAGCTCGGGCGAAAATCGTGTCCCCACTCGCTGATGCAGTGCGCTTCGTCGACGGCCAGCAGCGTTACCCCAATACCGACCAGTTGCTGCAGCGTGCGACCGGCCTCCAGTCGCTCCGGCGCGAGGTACAGCATCTTGAGCGAACCATCGCGGGCCCGCGCCATGCGATCCGCCACGTCGCTCACGCTCAGCGTGCTGTTGATGAAGGTGGCCGACACGCCCTTTCGCTCGAGCGCATCGACCTGATCCTTCATCAACGAGATCAGTGGCGAGATGACGACCGTGAGTCCCTCGCGGATCAGCGCCGGCACCTGATAGCAGAGCGACTTGCCGCCACCGGTCGGGAGCACGACCAGCGAGTCGCGACCGGAGAGTACCGCCTGCACCGCGCGAATCTGTGGCGGACGGAAATCCGGATAGCCGAACGTCGCGAGCAATCGCGCGCGGGCGAGATCGAGCGTGCCGTAACCGGCGGATAGCGGACGGACCGTGGGCATGCCACACGGTATCAGGCCGCCACCGGGCGCGCGTCATCGAAATACGGCGCACGCCCTCACCCGAACGCGATCCGGTTACGCCGCCTACTTGTCGTCGGTCGGGATGCGCTTGTTGGTCTCGTACAGCATGTACGCGATGAACAGCCACACGAGCACGCTGACCACGTTGAACGCGCCACGTCCAAAACGACCGCTCTGGAATGCAGTGACGGCGTCGATTACAGCCAGCACCGCCAGCGCCGTTGGCAGGAGCGGCATGAGCGTTCGGAACACGCGTTTCATGTCAGACCGCCCTCGCGAAATGCCCGCGCGTAAATGCGCCGTCCAGCAGCCGGCGGGTCGCCGTGAGCTCCGGCAAGATGTTGCCGGCAAGCGAGTCGAGCATGTCGCGGTAGGAACGAACGATCAATTGCACGGGGTCACCGGGAACGTTGAAGACCATCTGATAGCCGCGAATACCCTACGCCCAAAGCTCGGGAAGATATTCGGAGCCGTCGATCGGACGGGAGTGCAGCAGTCGATTCCGACACGCCGAGTCGGTCGCCACCGCGAAAGTATATCCGGCGGGATCGGTCAGCGACACGTTCGTGTGCTTCTGCACGCAGAGATCGCGGCAGGTGGTGGGCTCGCGATCGAATGCGGCCGACAGCACGCAATGCTCGATCGTCATCCCCTCGGTACGACCGTACACCAGCACATCGAAATGGCGTCCCCGCCAGGGATCGGTCAGCTGGCCGAGTTCTTCGGTGGTCAGTTCGATCGAGGCGACCAGTCGCGACGCGCCGAGTTCGAACAACAACTCGGCAGTATGCTGATTGAACACGTTCGTCGCATAGTCCGCGATGACGTCGCGCCCTGCCCCACCGAACTCGGCCAACAATCCCAGATGGCCGGTCAGCAGCGGTAGCTCGAGCGCGAGCCACTTGTCGAGGCGCTTGCGCTCTTCGGGCCGCACGATCGTCGGCGTGCGCAGCCGCAGCGTGACGCCCGCCGCGGCGAGCTCCTCGCGCAGGGCATTCACGCGGGCGAGCGGTGGCGTCGGATGACGTAAGAACGGATCGAGTACGATATCGGTGGCTCCGCCGGCTGCAGCTTCGCGCGCGGTGTCGACATCGCAGACGATTGCGCGCAGCGCGTACGAAGTCTCTGTAACCGCGGTGGCCACCGACGAGGCAATCTTCTCGACCACCTCGTTGATACGCGCTTCACGCACCGCCGTGTCGCTCTGGCGCGCCCAGCCGAGCTGCTCTTCGAGCTGCGCGAC
>CANGXK010000314.1 GCA_947457715.1 Gemmatimonadota bacterium | reverse complement strand
TGCGGGAGTGAGGCGCCGATGGCCACGATGCGATCGCCGCGGATGGCCACATCCGCCACACGGCGTGGGGCGCCGGTGCCATCGACCACGGTACCACCGGTAAGCAGCAGATCGTACGCCGGCGCTGCCGGGCGACAGGCCGCACTCAGCGCGATCAGCAGCGCGGCGAGTGTTCGGCCACCAACGCGTGCGCGGTTCACGGCTGCTCCGGCGTAATACGCAGTGCGGTCAACTTGCCAAGTGGCCCCAGGGTGACGAGCACGCGAAAGCGCTGCGGGCCGAACCAGGCGAAGTACTGTCGTTCGACATCATCGCCGATCTCACGGCGCGCCAGCAGCTCGAGACGGGTGAGCGGGCCTTTCCCTTGCACGGCCGCGGTGAGTGCGGCACGCATGCGCGGGAAAATCGTTTGCCGCACGACTTCGAAATCGTCGAGCACCAGCGATCCGGCAGCAACGCGCGTGAGGATGGCCTGCACGGTGGCCGTGACCTGCGGTTCGCGATCGGAAATGGCGGCACTCGGTGGCGGCGTGGGCACCAGCGACGGCTCGTACAGCGCGGCCACCTGCATGGCCAGCGTGGCCGGTGCCATCGCGCGGGCATTCGAGAGCACCATGACGGCCAGGTCCTGATCGGGGAAGCGCGTGTACTGCGACACGAATCCTTGCCACGTGCCCCCGTGCTCCTGCATGGGATGTCCGCCAGCCTCGCCCAGGAACCAGCCGAGGGCGTAGGGATAATCGCGGCCACTGGGCAAGCGACTGGCCGACAGCATCAGCGTCCAGCTTTCCGGACGCAACAGTCGTCGCGTACGCACCACCGCGTTCCACGCGATGAGGTCGCGAATGGAGACGAGCATCGAACCATCGGCGGTGGTATTCAGTCGTGGGGCGACCCATGCAGCGTGCTCCCACCCCGTGGCGGTGGGCAAGTAGCCGTGGGCGCGGTTCGGCACGACATCGGCTTCGGTGATCACGCGAATGGTCGGCATCCCCGCGGGCGTGAAGATCCGCTCGCGCAGGAACTCGTCGTACGGACGCCCCGTCACGCGCGTGACGATGATGCCCAGCAACACGTAGCCGGTGTTGGAGTAATTCCAGCGCGTCCCCGCGGGGAATTCGAGCGGCAGCGCCGACGCTATCGCGATCAACTCGGCGTCGGTGTAATCCTTGCGATAGTCAAACCGATCGCTGGTGTAGTCGGGGACACCGCCGCGGTGACTGAGCAGATGACGAATCGTGATGGGCTGCCAACTGGCCGGCACCTCGGGGAGATAGTGCCGCACCGAACTGTCGAGCGCGATCTTGCCGTCCTCGACCAACGACAGCACACCGGCCGCCGTGAACTGCTTGCCCAGCGAACCCGATTGAAACATCGTGGCATCGGTGACGGGCGTACGGTTCTCCAGTTCAGCCACGCCGAAACCACGGGACACCAACAGCTCACCGCGACGCACCACGGCGATCGCGAGTCCGGGAATGCGGGCGGTTTCCATCGTGCGGCGCACGAGCGTATCCACCGCGGCCGCCGCGGGCAGCGGCTCACGGCGCAGCGACCAGGGCAGCGTGAGTGGAGCCGGGTTGGGCCAGACGCGTTCCAGCGTGCTGCTGCGATACAGCGTGCCGCCCTTCATGACGTACGCGATGGCGCGGCTGTTACGAATGGACTGCAGCGGATTCGCGTCGAGCACCACCAGATCGGCGACCTTGCCGGATTCAAGCGATCCCAGGTCAGCATCGAGTCCGATCGCGCGCGCGCCTTCGATTGTGGCCACGCGCAGGACTTCGTGCGGTGACATGCCGCCATCGGCGAGCAGGCCCATCTCCCAGTGATTGGAGAGCCCCTGCACTTCGCCGTGCCCGCCAAGTCCGATATGGCCACCGGCACGCAACACATCGACCGCGCCTGCCGCCGCTTCGCGCTCGTTGTACTCTTCCGGCGGAAACCAGAGCAAGCGCGTCGAGGTTCGCTGAAAGAGCGCGCCATCGGGAAACCAACGGTTGATGCGCGGATCTTCGTGCGGCCGTTCCTCGGCCAGCAACCGATAAATCGGCAGCGCGCCGCCGAACGCCACCACGAGGGTGGGCGTGTTGGTGATGCCAGTGCGGGCCATCAGTTGCACGATGTCATCATGAATGGGCGCTTCCGGGATCGCATGTTCGAGCCCACTGAAGCCATCGATGATGTGCGTCAGATCCTCTTTGCCGTCGGCGCCCCCTTCAGTGGTAGGCATGAGCCCCAGCTCGCGCGCGGCTTCCACGAGCCACTGTCGCTGCTGTCGGGTGCCGGTCTGATACGACTTGAGATACACCGTGCCGTAGTCGTCGCGGTACATGCGCAACAGGCGACGCGCGTCGTCGAGCGACTGGAAGTTGGTGCCGGCGCCGATGCCGGGGCCGGTGGAGAAGACCCGTGGGCTGGGGACACCGTCGACCTCCACGAGGTTGGCGATGTCGAAAATGTCCGGCGTGACCTGCGGGTCGCGGATGGTGGTGATCCCCATCGCGAGGTTGGCGAATCCATTGGTGGACTCGGGCTGCAGCAGCGCGCCGGCACCGCCCCAATGGGCGTGGATGTCGATGAACCCGGGCACGATGTACTTGCCGGTGACATCGATCACGGTGGCGCCGGCCGGAGTGGGCGTGGCGCTGCGTGCGGCCACGCTCGCGATGCGCCCGTCGGTGACGATCACGTCGGCATCACGGAGCACGTCAGTGCCGCGCATCGTGATGACCGTCGCGCCACGCAGCACGATGGTGCCGGTCACGGTCGCGCGTGGCAGCGACACCTCGAAGGTGCGCGGCGTGGCGGCGGATGTCGCCGGCACGGGGAGTGGTGCCCCGAGCGTCGGCGCCGAGGCCGTTGGCCGAGGCGCCGGTCCGATGATGCGCACGGGGCCGCCGCTCGCGGCCACTTCGGCGCGCTTGGCATCCGGAGGGAGGGCGCCGGGCGGTGCCATGAGCGTGGCGCGGAGTGGCGCGGTGTTGGCGATGATCGTGCGACCATCCGGCGTCCAGGTGGGATCGGCCCACCACGCCGGCGCCGTAGTGAGACGCACCGGCGCCTCGCGGCCGTCGGCGCGCGCTTTCCAGAGGGCGCCGCCGCTTTCATCCCAGGTGACGAACGCCACCCACCGACTGTCGGGGGACCACGCCGGCATGAATTCCCGCGCCCGTGCGGTAGTGGTGAGACGGCGCGGTGCACCGGTGGCGTTGGCAATCCAGATGCGTCCCAGCGACGAAAAGGCGACCTGTCCATTGGCGGCGGTGGTCTGCTGTTGCACACGACGCGTGCGCACGGGCCCCGTGGCCAGCCGCTGCGGGAAGTGCAGCGTAGGGGTCACGTCCAACGCGACATCAGCCGAGAACGGGATCACGGTATCGCTGCCGTCCTGCACCCCCAGCCGGTGGAGCTTGCCGCCAAACGCCGCGTACACCCAGCGGCCATCGGGGGAGAAAGCGGTGTTGGGGAGCACATCACGCGAGGCGCGTGCCTCGAGCTGGTTGCGGTCCACCGGGTACGCCAGCCATCGCTCGGCGCCGGTGGCGAGCGTGCGCACACGGAGGCCGGTTTTCCCTTCGCGCACGGTGCCGTACACGAGCGTGCTACCGTCGGGGGAGAGCATGGGCTTCATGGCCGGCAGCCCCTCCACCACCACTGGTTCGGCGGCCCCGCCACTCACGGGGACTCGCATGAGCGCACTCGTGGCGCCGTTGCGGCTGCCGTACGGGCGCGGCGTGACCGCGGTGAACAACAGGCTCGCGCCATCGGGGGTGGGCCACGCGCTGTACGGGCCCGGCGCCGGTGCGGAGACCAGCGG
>CANGXK010000313.1 GCA_947457715.1 Gemmatimonadota bacterium | reverse complement strand
GCGCGTTGAGCGAGTCCATCACGCCGGCCTTGATGAAGTAATCGGTGGCCACCTTGGAGCCCGGCGCCAGCGACGTCTTCACCCACGGCTTGGTCGTGAGGCCGAGGGCAACGGCCTTCCGCGCCAGCAGGCCGGCGGCGAGCATGACGCTCGGGTTCGACGTGTTGGTGCAGCTCGTGATGGCGGCAATCACCACATGGCCGTCCTGCAGCGTAAAGGTCTGATCGCGGTACTCGACCGCGACGCCAACCGAATCCGCCGGGCCACCCTCGGCCACCATCGTCGCGGCCTCGTTCCCGACCGCCTTGCCGTTGGCCAGACGCTGCGCGGCGAGCGCTTCGCGGTACATCGCCTTGCTCTGTGAGAGCGGCACGCGGTCCTGCGGACGCTTCGGGCCCGCCAGGCTCGGCACCACCGTGCTGAGGTCGAGCTCCAGCGTGTCGGTGAACACGGGATCGGGCGTGGCGTCGGTGCGGAAGAGTCCTTGACGCTTCGTGTACGCTTCCACCAGCGCGACCTGCTCATCGCTGCGTCCCGAGAGGCGCAGATACTTAAGCGTCTCGTCGTCCACCGGGAAGAAGCCCATCGTGGCGCCGTACTCGGGGGCCATGTTGGCGATCGTAGCGCGGTCGGCCAGCGCGAGGCTGGAGAGACCGGTGCCGTAGAATTCCACGAACTTGCCCACGACTTTCTTCTTGCGGAGCATCTCGGTGCAGGTGAGCACGAGGTCGGTCGCGGTTGCCCCGGCCGGCAGCTTGCCGTGCAGCTTGAAGCCCACCACTTCCGGGATCAGCATGCTCACCGGCTGCCCCAGCATGGCCGCTTCGGCTTCGATACCACCCACGCCCCAGCCCATCACGCCCAGGCCGTTGATCATCGTGGTGTGCGAGTCGGTGCCCACCAGCGAGTCGCAGTAGGCCAGCGTCTCGGCCCCGTCGGCGGCGGTGAATACCACTTGGCCGAGATACTCGAGATTAACCTGGTGGCAGATGCCCGTACCCGGCGGGACCACGCGGAAATTATGGAGCGCCGTCTGGCCCCACTTGAGGAACTGATAGCGCTCGAGATTGCGCTCGAACTCGAGTTCCGTATTGATCAGCAGCGAGGCTTCGGTGCCGTACTCATCGACCTGCACCGAGTGGTCGATCACGAGGTCGACCGGCTGGAGCGGATTGATCTTGGTCGGGTCGCCGCCGAGGGCGACCATCGCATCGCGCATGGCGGCGAGGTCGACGACGCAGGGGACGCCCGTGAAGTCCTGCAGCAGCACGCGGGCGGTGCGGAAGGCGATTTCCTTATCGACGGCGGCCTTCACATTCCAGCGGGCCAGCGCCTCGACATCGGCGCGCTTCACGAAGGCGCCGTCTTCACCACGAAGCAGGTTCTCGAGCAGCACGCGCAGCGAGAACGGGAGGGTGGGGGCAGTGCTTCCCGCCAGCGCGTCGAGGGCGCCGAGGTGGAAGTACGCATACTGACGGTCGCCCACGACCAAGGTGGAGCGGCTGCCGAACGAATTGGGATGCGACATGGAAGGGTTGGTCCTGCGTGGGCCTTTCCCCAGGGGTCGACCGCACGCGTTGCTGGACGGAGCCACTCATCGCGCCGTGATGCCGCCCTGCGTATGGCAACCGGTTCCGACGAGGCTATCGGGAAATATCGGGCGGTGGAGGCGGGAAGGCGAGGGGAATCAGGCGCTGATCTCCAGCGCCGCTTCCACCACGTCACGGTCCGTACTCACCGGCTGCACCGAGATCGCCCCCGTGGGACAGCAGGCGGCCACCGCCCCGTCGGCCGGTGAGAACTCATGTACCCGCACCAGCGGGTACGCCTTCCGCTGCGCGTCGAGCGCCATGAGCCCCGGTGAGCGCGCCACGCACAGCGCGCAGCCGGTGCACCGGTCGCGCGCAACGACGATCTCCACCTCGGTGCGTGGGAAGATGCCACCCGGGGCCGCCAGCATGGTGTCCAGATGCACCAGCGCCGCCTTCGTGGCGTCGTAGCCCATCTGCAGCAGCTCTTCCACGTGAGCGAAGCTGAACCAGCCGATATGCGATACTTTCGGGCGCACCAGCAACAGCGGCGGCGTGGTCCAGCGGTCGAGCGTGGCCTGCTGCTGCTCGTGCATCATCATGGTGGCCGCACGCATAAATATCGACGCAAATCCCTGCTCGGCGATGCCGGTGGCGAGCGGGACGTCGGCGATGCCCACATCTATGGCGATCAGGGCGTCCATACCCATCGAGGCGATGGAGACCGGCAGGTTGTCGGTGGTGCCGCCGTCGATGCACACGCGCTCGCCCACCACGCCGGGCGGGAAGAAGCCCGGCAGCGCGCAGGACGCATACACGGCGTCGCGCACCCGCACGTCGCGGAAGCCGGGGCGCCCGAACACCAGCGGAACGCCACGCTCGATATCGACCGCCGTGACCAGCAGCGGCGTCTCCAGATCCTCGAACGTGCCCTCGGCCACTAGATCGTCGCACAGGCCGCGGAGCGGCGACTCGAGGTAGATCGAGCGCGACAGCATGCGCTCCATCAGCATCCCCACGTGGTTGATCCGGAACAGGTCGCGACGGCGGAACTTGAGCGCGCGTTCGGTGAGCTCGTCGACACTGCGACCGCTGGCGGCGGCGGCGGCGATCATGGCGCCGATGCTGGAGCCGGCGAACAGGCGCGGCTTCACGCCAGCCTCACGGATGGCCTTCAGGGCGCCAATATGCGCCATGCCTTTCAAGGCGCCCCCGCCGAACACCACCCCGATCCGGGGACGGATTCGTGGTGCATCGCCGGTGCCGGTGCCCCTGCTGTTCATGCTGCCGTCATCCACGCGGTAGATTCTCCCCTATGCGAGTGCTGCTGGTAGAAGACGACGACACCCTGCGCGAGAGCGCCACCGCCTTTCTGCGGGCGTCGGGTTTTGCAGTGGACGCGGCAGCAACAGGGAAGATGGCCCGTGAACTGGCGGCCGTCAGCCCCTACGACGCTGTGATCCTCGATGTCCGCCTGCCCGACGACGACGGATTCGCGCTGTGTACCGCCTTCCGCGCCAAGGTTCCCGCCCCCAGGGTGCTCATGGCCACCGCGCGCGATGGCGTGCAGGACCGCATCGCCGGCCTCGATCTCGGGGCCGACGACTACCTGGTGAAGCCGTACGCGCTGGGCGAGTTGGTGGCGCGAGTGCGCGCGCTGCTTCGGCGGCCGGACAGCGCGGCGCCGACGCTCCTGCACGTGGGCGACCTCGTGCTCGATCCGGCCACCCGGGACGGGCGCCGCGGAACGCGACCCATCTCGCTGACGACCAAGGAGTTTGCCGTTCTCGAAGTGCTTATGCGCGCCAACGGTCGCGTGCTGACCCGGGAATACATCGGCGAGCATGCGTGGGACGACAATTTCGACCCGATGAGCAATGTGATTGACGTGTACATCGCCCGCCTGCGTAAGAAAGTGGACGGGCCGGACGAACCGCCGCTGCTCTCCACGGTGCGCGGGGCAGGATACCGGCTGGCCGCCCCCAAGTCGTGATGGACCAGCACCGTCCACGCATTCGTTTACGCTTCACCGCGTTGTATGCCGCCACACTGTTGGTCGTGCTGTTGGGTGCCGCGGGCGTGCTGCGCTTTGCGCTGCGCTCCACGCTGGAGCGTGAGTTCGAGAAGTCGGTGCTCGCGTCGGCCGGGTTGGTCCAGCAGTTCTTCCGGGCCGAGATCGAGGAGTACGTGACGGTGGAAGCCACCCTCGCCCATATCGCGGGGGAGTTGGTGTTCGAGGATCGCGCCATTCGCATTCGCAAGCCGGATGGCGCGCTCTTCAAGATCGTCGGCGCG
>CANGXK010000312.1 GCA_947457715.1 Gemmatimonadota bacterium | reverse complement strand
TGGATCGGCGCCGTGTTCATTCTCGCGGGCCAGCTGATCGCCGTGTCGTGGATCCTGAACGTCGTGGCCGGGGTGCCCAAGGAGATCGGCTGCATCCTTGGTGGCCTGTTGATCACCGTGTACTTCGCGGCCGGTGGTTTGCTCACGTCCGCCTATGTGAACGTGGTGCAGCTCACCGTGAAGCTGGTGGGTTTCGCCATCGCTATTCCGTTTGCCTTGTCGGCCTCGGGTGGCTGGCAGGCCGTGCGCGCGCTCCAGCCCACGGCGGACTACTGGAATCCGTGGAGCGGCGGCGGCTCGGGGCTCGTGTATCTCGCCATGCTTGGACCGGCGTTCATCGTGTCGCCCGGGCTGCTGCAGAAGATCTACGGCGCCCGTGACGATCGTACGGTGCGCATCGGTGTCGGGCTCAATGCGCTGGCGCTCATGCTGTATGCCGGCATTCCCGTGCTGCTGGGCATGATGGCGCGCGCGCAGTTTCCCAATCTCGCGCAACCCGAGCTCGCGCTGCCCACGCTGCTGGTGTCGGGCGTGCCGCTCGCGATCGGGGCGCTCGGGCTCGCGGCGGTGTTCTCCGCCGAGTTGAGCGCGGCCGACGCCGTGCTCTTCATGCTCACGACCTCGCTCTCGCAGGATTTTTACAAGCGGTTCGTGAACCGCGACGCCTCCGATGTGCAGATGTTGCGCGTGACTCGTATCACGGCGGTGCTGGCCGGTACGCTTGGCGTAGGTGTGGCGCTCACGGCGGCCGGCGTGGTGAGTGCTCTCAGCATCTTCTACACCATCATGGGCGTGAGCCTGTTCGTGCCCATTGTGGCCGGCTTGTTCAGCCGTCGCGCCGCCACCGCCGATGCCCTCGCCGCGATCCTCGCCGGAATCGCCATCGTCGGGGGCCTCAAGCTGTGGCCTGCCGCGTTGTCGATCGCCGGTGTGACGCCCGCGATGGCGGGTCTTGCCGGTTCAATTCTTGCTTTCTTTGCGGTCCAGCTCGTGCGTCGCGCGATCGCTTCACCAAGTGCCTAGCCCCATGTCCAGCACTCACCTGTTCGATCTCACCGGTAAGGTCACCGCCGTGATCGGCGGCGGCTCCGGCATCGGAAAAGCCGTCACCCTTGGCGCCGTGCGCATGGGTGCCACCGTGGTCTGTCTCGATGTCGCCCATGATGCCGCCGCCGCCGTGGCCGCGGAGGCTGGTGGCGCGACGGAGTCCGGCACGGTCGACATCACCGACAGTGCCTCCGTCGAGCGCGCCTTCACCGACATCACCACGCGGCACGGTCGCCTCGATATCCTGATCTGCACGCCGGCCATCAACGTGCGCAAGAAGATCCTCGATTATTCCGATGAGGAGCTGGCGCGCGTGGTGGATGTCAACATCAAAGGCAATTTCAGTGTGCTGCGTGCCGCTGGCCGCATCATGGTCGCGCAGCGGCGCGGCAGCATCGTTCTCTTCTCCTCCATTCGCGCGCAGAGCGTCGAGCCGGGACAGTCGGTGTACGCGGCCACCAAGGCCGGCATCCTGCAGCTTGCCCGCGGGGCCGCCTCCGAATTCGGTCCGTACGGCGTGCGCGTGAACTGCATCGGCCCCGGTGTGGTGGAAACACCGCTCACGGCGCCGATCCGGGCCAATGCCGCGTGGTACGATGCATACGCGGAGAAGTCGGCGCTGGGCCGCTGGGCGCAGCCTGAGGAGATGGTCGGGCCCACGCTGTTCCTGGCCTCCGATGCCGCCAGCTTCGTGACGGGTACCATTCTCTACGCCGACGGCGGCTGGCTGGCCCACGACGGCCGCTTCACGCCGCCGGGGATGTGACGCCACCATGACGACGACACCACGCACCTACCGCATTGCCGTGATTGCCGGCGACGGGATCGGCACGGAAGTGATTCCGGCCGGGATCGCCGTGCTGCAGCGCGCCGTGCGTGATGAACCGTGCGTGCTCGAGTTCACGGAGTTTCCGTGGGGATGCGAGTACTACCAGCGCACGGGCACCATGATGAGCGCGGACGCGCTTGACCGGTTGGAGGCGTTCGATGCGATCTATCTGGGCGCCATCGGTGCGCCCGGAGTGCCCGATCACGTGTCGGTGTGGGAACTCATCCTGCCGATCCGCCAACGGTTCGATCAGTATGTGAACCTGCGGCCGATGCGCCTGTTGCACGGGGTGCCCGGGCCGCTGGCCGGTCGCGGACCGGCCGACATCGACATGGTGTGCGTGCGGGAAAATTCGGAAGGGGAATACGCCGGGCTTGGCGGACGCCTGCACCGCGGTACGCCGCACGAAGTGGCCGAACAGACCGGCCTCTTCACGCGGCGCGGGATCGATCGCATTGCCCGATACGCGTTCGAACTCGCGTCACGCCGGCCGCACCGCCGGCTGGCGAGTGCGACCAAGTCCAACGCGCTGCAGCATTCCATGGTGCTGTGGGACGAGACGCTCGATGCCGTGGCGGCCGACTTCCCCGACGTCGCGTTCCGCAAGTACCACGTGGATGCGCTCGCCGCGCGCATGGTGACCCATCCCGGCACCCTCGACGTAATCGTGGCGTCGAATCTGTTCGGGGACATTCTCACCGACCTTGGGGCCGCCATCTCCGGCAGCCTTGGGGTCGCGCCCGGGGCCAACATCAACCCCGAGCGGCAGCATCCCTCGATGTTCGAGCCCATTCACGGCTCTGCACCGGACATCGCCGGCCGTGGGATCTCCAATCCGATCGGGGCCATCTGGGCGGGTGCCATGATGCTCGATCACCTCGGCCTGACGGCCGCACACGATCGCATCGTTCGGGCCATTGAGCGTGTAGTAGGTGGTGGCGGTCCGCGTACGCCTGATCTGGGCGGCACCGCCACCACGCGGGATGTCACCGCAGCCGTCCTCGACGCGCTTGTCTGACCGTCGGCGGTCGGCGCGCACTCCGCGTGCGCGGCACCGACCGTCTGTCTTCGCCCTTCTTCTGCCTGCCGCATGACTCTGCCACGCATTCCGCACGTCGTCGCCGGCGCTCGCCGTGACGCACACTCCACGCGCACGGCGCCCGTCTACGATCCCTCCACGGGCGCCGTCGCGGCGCACGTACCGCTGGCCGATGCGGTCGACATCGAGACCGTCATCGCCGATGCCGCGGCCGCGGCGCCGGCGTGGGGTGCGCGCTCGGCGCTCGACCGCGCGCGCGTTCTCTTCCGCTGGCGCGAACTGTGCCTCGCGCACGCCGACGAGCTGTCGCGGCTGATCAGCCGCGAGCATGGCAAAGTCGTCGCCGATGCACGCGGTGAGTTGCAGCGCGGGCTCGAGGTGGTGGAGTTCGCCACCGGAATCCCGCACCTCATCAAGGGCGAGTTCAGCGACGGGGTGGCGCGTGGCATCGACATGCACTCCATGCGCCAGCCGCTCGGCGTCACGGCGGCGATCACGCCCTTCAACTTCCCGGCCATGGTGCCACTGTGGATGCTCGGACCGGCGCTCGCCTGCGGCAACGCCGTGGTGCTCAAGCCGTCCGAGCGTGATCCGTCCACGGCTGTCCGGCTGGCGGAACTGTTCTGCGAGGCGGGCGGCCCACCGGGTGTGCTGAATGTCCTGCAGGGCGACGCCGAAGCGGTGAACGCGCTGTGCACCGATCCGCGCATCCAGGCCGTGAGCTTCGTGGGGTCGACGCCGATCGCGCGGCATGTGTACGAAACGTCGGCGCGTCACGGCAAGCGGGTGCAGGCCATGGGCGGCGCCAAGAATCATCTGGTGGTGCTCCCCGACGCCGATCTCGACATGACGGTGGAGTCGCTGATGGGCGCGGCGTACGGCTCGGCCGGCGAACGGTGCATGGCGATTTCGG
>CANGXK010000311.1 GCA_947457715.1 Gemmatimonadota bacterium | reverse complement strand
TCACCCTTCGCCTCGAGCGCGCGCACCGTCTCCAGAATATCCGGTTCGGCCATGATGCCCTCGCCTGCCTCGTGGCGCGCGCGGGCATCCTCATACCACTTCAGCAAGCGCTCCGTATCCTCACTGGAGAGATAGGCGCCCTGCAATCGGGCGGGCTCCGACTTGCCCGGCGGAATGAACAGCATGTCGCCGTTGCCGAGCAACGCTTCGGCGCCGGCGCCGTCGATGATCGTGCGGCTGTCCACCTGCGAGGCCACACGAAACGCGATCCGGCAGGGGAAGTTCGCCTTGATGAGGCCCGTGATGACGTTCACACTGGGACGCTGCGTGGCCAGAATCAGGTGAATGCCGATCGCCCGGGCCTTCTGCGCAAGCATGGCGATCGGCGTCTCGACCTCCGCCTGCACCGTCATCATCAGGTCGGCCATCTCGTCAATCACCACGACGATATACGGGAGCACGCCCCCGGTGTACGCGCGATCCTCGAAGGCCACGTCGAGATTGCGCGGCTTCTGGACCGGCGCGCCCTCGCCATCGGCGTGCTGCTGCACGCGACGATTGAACTCCTGCAGGTTGCGGCAGGCATTCGCTTCCAGCAGCCGATAGCGGTCCTGCATCTCCATGACCGCCCACTTGAGCACCGACGCGGCGTCGCGGTTGTCCGTGATCACTTTGTGGCGCAGATGCGGCAGCGCGTTGTACACGCTGAGTTCGACCATCTTCGGATCGACCATCAGGAAGCGCAGCGTGCGCGGCGTGTGCCGATACGCGAGGCTGGTGATGATCGTATTCACGCACACCGACTTTCCCGACCCCGTCGCGCCGGCGATCAGCAGGTGCGGCATCTTCGCGAGATCGGCGATGACGGCGCGCCCCTCGAGATCTTTCCCAAGCGCGACCGGAAGCGCCGCGCGCATCTGCCGGAACTCCGCCGACTCAAGCACCTCGCGCAGCACCACCATTTCCGGCGTCGGGTTCGGCACTTCAACACCCACTGCGCCACGACCCGGAATGGGCGCCACGATGCGAATGCTCGGTGCCCGCATGGCCAGCGCGAGGTCGTCGGCCAAGACCGCGATCTGACGCACCTTCACGCCCGGTGCCGGTTCGATTTCGAATTGGGTGACGGTTGGTCCTGTAGTCCGCCCGACCAACTCGCCGTCCACTTTGAATGTGCGAAGCGTCGTCATCAGCTTCTCGCCCGCGAGGTCCAACTCGCGCTTACCGGCGTCGACGTTGCGGGCCGGCGCGGCGGTGAGCAAATCGGTAGGTGGGAGGTCGTCGCTGAAGGGCGACGGTTCCGACGACGCATCGAGCGCCGCTTCAACGGCGGCAGCTACCGCACGCGCGGCGTCCTTGGAGCTCTTCTTCGATTTTGCAGCGTCGCGGCCCGCTTCCGGCTGGGCGAATCGCGCGTCGGGCATGTCGAGCGCCAACACGTCACGCGCCAACGCCGGATCGATGGCCGGAAGTTCGTCTGGATCAGGCTCGAGCTGCTGGGCGAGCGTCCGACGTTTCCTCGTCCCGATTGCGGTATGTCCACCAACCGCACCGTCGGCCCCATCGGCGGCCTTCACCCTCGGCGCACCGGAGCCCAGCAACACGCGGATCGGATTCCAGCGCAGCGTCGCCACGGTGAGCACGCTCGTCGCCAGCAGAAAGAACACCCACGCGCCGGCGGAGCCGAGGCCTTTGCGCAGATAATGCGCGGCGAAGCTGCCCCACAGACCGGCGCTGTCCGACGCCGACGGTTCGCCGCCAAGCGCGAGTCCGATCGCCACCGGCACCAAGGTCACGGTGCCGGCGAAGAGCACGCCCCAATCGCTGGCATCATCGGCGCGCGCAATTCGTCCGAACAGTGTGAGTGCAACCGTCAGGCACCCCATCGCGACGAGCGCCGCTCCGGGAATGCCGACCGTGCTCACCAAGGCGCACCGCACCCAAGTGCCCGCCGGACCGAATACGCCCGTCGCCTCCAGGCACAACTGCCCGGCAGCCGGTGTGTTAAAGAACAGCGCGCCGGTGAGAAAGACCGCGAGCAACGTCAGCGCGATCGCTGAAAGCTCCCGACGCAGCACGGCGGGTTCCACCCTCAGTGTTCCGTACGAGTCGCAGGCTCGAACTGCAGCTGGCGATCGTGATATCGCACCGCCCGATCATAGCGGTCGAGCGTGAGGCACAGCTCCACGTCACGCCCGAAGCCCGCCGCGATCAGCGACTTGGCGTGGCCGGCCTTGAGCGCCACCGACGCAATGCCACCCATGAACGGTCGCTCGGCCATCTCGGCCACACGGGCGCCGTCCCCTCGAGTGACGCCCTCCACGTCCGCCGTGATCCCACGCACCAGCCGTCCGGCACACACGACGTCCTCGAGTGCCACGTGCCGCTCATGACCGGCGCAGATGATCGTCACGTCTCCACCATGCTCGATTGCCGACCGCACCGAGGCGACGGTCGCGGCGACATTTACGAACGCCGCGAAATAGCAGGACCGCGCGCCATGGGTGGCCGCCAAGGCCAGCGTGCCGTTCGTCGTAGTGTACAGAAGCGTCCGTCCGTCGACCGACGCCGGTGTGTACTCGGCGGGTGAGTTCCCCAGGTCGAATCCATCGATCTTCACCATGCGTCGCTCACCCGCCAACTGGACCTCGCCGCGCGCGTACGCCTTGGCGCGCGACGCCGTCTCGTCAACCGTCTCGAACGGGATCACGGCACGTGCCCCGGCATCGAGTGCGGCCGCCACGGTGGTTGCCGCGCGCAGCACGTCGATCACCACGACGACACGATCTGCCACATCGGCGGGCGCAACCGGCGCCTCGCCGAGCAGCACATCGATGCGCACTATGTCGGTTCCTTGAGCAGGTCGGAACCCTCGAACTCGAGCCACTTGGTGTGCACCTTGCCCGCCTTAAATCCGGGGTGCTGCATCACGCGGGCGAGAAACGGCATCGTCGTCTTCACGCCTTCGATCACGAAGCTCTCGAGGGCGATCTGCATACGCTTGAGCGCCTCTTCCCGCGTGTTGCCCTGCACGATGAGTTTGGCAATCATCGAATCGTAGTACGGCGGCACGGTGTAGCCCGCGTAGGCGTGCGTGTCGACACGCACACCGGGGCCACCGGGCTGATGGAAGACTTCCAGCTTGCCGGGTGACGGCTGGAAGTTGCGGGCCGGATCCTCGGCGTTCACGCGGCACTCGATCACGTGACCACGGAACGCCGGCGTCTCAAGTACCGACAAGGGCAGGCCCGAGGCGACGCGAATCTGCTCCTTCACCAGATCGACGCCGGTCAGCATTTCGGTGACGGGATGCTCGACCTGAATACGCGTGTTCATCTCCATGAAGAAGAACGATCCATCTTCATCGAGCAGCATTTCCACGGTGCCCGCGCCGACGTAGTTGATCGCCTTGGCGCCACGCACCGCCGCCTCACCCATGCGCTCGCGCAGTTCCGGTGTCATCACCGGACACGGCGCTTCCTCGATCAGCTTCTGGTGGCGGCGCTGCACCGAGCAATCGCGTTCACCGAGGTGAATCACGTTGCCGTGCATATCGCCCATCACCTGGAATTCAACGTGACGCGGCCGCTCCAGAAACTTCTCCACGTACACGTCGCCGTTGCCAAACGCCGAGAGCGCTTCGGACCGCGCGAGCTGGAATGACCGCAGGAAGTCGTCGGGATCGCGAGCGACGCGCATGCCCTTGCCACCGCCGCCGGCGGCCGCCTTGATGATGACGGGGAAGCCGATACCGCGGGCAAACTCCAGCGCCTCCTCGGGATCATCGACCGGCCCCGGCGAACCGGGCACGATCGGCACCCCGCACTCGGCC
>CANGXK010000310.1 GCA_947457715.1 Gemmatimonadota bacterium | reverse complement strand
GGTGGTCCTCACGGACGTTGTCCGCCGTGGTGTGCCGACCTCGACCGCCCGAGAGGCCGTGACGACGATTGCTCGCCTGCCGCGATCCGACGAGGCACTGCTGGGGCTGCAATCCACGGTTGCCAAGAACTCACAGCGGGGACCCGGTATGGCCCTTGCTGCGCTGAATCGCTATGTTCGCGGCACGGCGTCCGGTACCGTGCCGCCGTCCACTCCCGCGACGACTGACCGCAAGCCGGTCCGCCCCCCAGACTCGTGACGCCCGCCCGCCGCCTCCTTCGCGCGTCGCACCGCCGCTCCTCACCGAGCCGCGGATGCGCCTTCAAGCCGTGCGCCGTTTTGCCGCTTGCGCTCGCCAGTCTCACCATGGTGACGACGCTCTCAGCGCAGGTGCGTGGTGATGCACCGATGGCACCGGCGGCTACCATTGGTCCGGTCACCGACGCCTCCACGCTGTCGGTGCTCGGTATGGCGGCACTGCCCGACGGCACCGGGAACACGCTCGTGCAGCGCAATGATCTGTGGCTTGGGGCCACGCAGCCACTCGGGCGCATCGGGCGCGTACGGTTCGCTGCGCTCGGCTCCGGGAACTGGCGCGTGCAGGAGGGGGTCGCGGCCGATGCGTCGCTTGAGGGCATACTCGCCGTGCGGGCGCGGGCTCGGATTGGAGAGCAGCGGGTGTGGAGTGCGATCAGCTACGGACACGCCTCGGTGAACGGCAATCCCACGGTCGACATCCTTGGCAGTGCGTTGCCACCGATGGCCGCCGGTGGTCTCGATATGCGCGGCGCCGACACGACCGTGTCCCGTCGCGTGGACGTGGGTGCGATCAGCCGCGCCGAAGCGGGCGTGATGACGAATGTGTCCGGCATGGAGTTCTCGTTCGGCTTCTCGGTGGAACGCGCGACGCGCACCACCACGCAAACGCTCACGATCGACGAACCCGACGCGATCATGACGCCGACGAGCGGCGGCGCCACGCGCCTCGTCAGCAATCGGACAACGCGTTCGCTGCAGCGCCGCGATATCGCAACCGGCATCGCATCGCTCGGATTCAACACCGGACCAACGACCTGGTTGGTGTCGGTAACGTCGCCGGTGGCGACCTGGATTTCGAGCGACGCGCTTTCGCCCAAGCCGAGCATGCTGCCCACGGTGGCCTCGCTCGCCGTCGTGCAGCCGGTCACCGCTTGGCTGTCGCTGGTGGGCGCTGCGGCGACCAATGCGGCGACCGTGGGCGGAACGGCTTTGCGTGACGACGTCGCCGAGCGCCAGAACCGCAGTTTCGCCCCGGTCCTCGCGATCGGCGTGCGCATCGCGCGGCTGCCCTTTCGCGGCACCGACGGTACGCCGGGCGGTATTCTCGCCTTCGAAACACGCACCCTCGGCGCCGTCGATTCGCTGTCCGTCGATCAGGGCGTCTCGGCCCCGGACGGCGACACCCTGCGCGTGGTGTTGCTGATCGATGCACCGCGCGCCGAATCGGTGGAACTCATGGGCGATGCCACCGAGTGGGTCGTTACGCAAATGCAGCGCGCCACGAACGGGCGGTGGCGGGCGGAACTCAAGCTCGCCCCCGGCATGCATCGGATCACGGTTCGCGCCGATGGCGGGTCGTGGATCGCGCCGCCGGGATTACCGATGGGCAGTGATGATTACGGAAGCCCGGTGGGGATGATCACGGTGCGCGGGAAGCGGCACTGACGGGCAGGATGGCGCGGATGGCACGGATTCAGTCGACAGACGGGCAGAGTTCTGGCGTCTGACCGTGTATAGCGGTCGGAGCTCAGCAGCTGCAGTGCACAGTGCCGAGCGTCTTTGGAAAACTGCGGGCCCCGTCGATCGCGTCGACGGGGCCCGTGTGCTTTCATGAAATACGCTCGGTACGGCGGACTGTGGTCGCTGAATGCTGAGCACCATAAAACGTCTGACGCCAGAATTCCGCCCACGGCGTACTGACTCAAATGCCCTGCCCTACTTCCCGCCCTTCACTCGAATCACCTGCGTCGTGCTATCCGTGATTCCCGCCCCGGACACCATCAGCGTCAGCTGGTAGTCGCCGGCTGGCACCTGCGGGAAGTTGATGTTCAGGCTGCGTCCTGGTCCGCCATCCGGACGCCCGTTGTCGTTGTACTTGATCGACACCGGCGTGACCGACTTCGACAAGCCGACCGAGCTGCCGAGACGCTGGAAGAAGCCGGCCCCCACACGAGTGGCGCGTAGGCTGACTTGCAGCGGCTGCCCGGGTGATGCCGGGCGGTACATCTCCCAGTAGATGCCGATCGACGTGCCGCCTTCGATCTCGTTGCTCCCGTATGCTTGCAGGGCATTGCGCTCGAGCATCGGTGTCGCTGACACATCGCCGCGCTGCAGCAGCAGGTACTCCGACAGGCGCGTGCCGGCGGGCAACGGCGAGATCACCGTGCGTACGCGCGCCGCGCGCCTGCCGACCGGGGCGAGCACTTCGAGGCTCGCCAGCATCGGCGCCGAGATCGGGAGCAGGAGAGCGCCGTTGGCTTGGGCACTGTCACGCCTCGCCTGCAGTGGATCGCGGCCATCGAAGGCATCGAGCGTGAGCGCGGCCGTGTACGGCGCGCGTCCCATTTCGAGTTCGCGCATCAGGCGATAGCCGCCGGCGACGATCGTGGTGTCGCCGCGCAGAAAACGTGCGAACTGATTCGGCAGCGCTCCGAAGCCAGTGGCGAAACGCGGCGCGTACCGCATGCGCGCCTTCTGACGTCGCGGATTCCAGTCGGCTGGTGTGGCGGACAACGGCTCGGCGATCGCTTCGACCGTCGGCATGAAGTCATAGCTCGGCGTCGGCTCATGACCGATCACCGAAGGCGGGCGCGGATCGGCCACGCCACCGTTCTGCACGGACCACGCGGTCGGCCACCCATAGCGGATCTGGGATTCGAGCAGGTCGTCACCCCACTGCAGATCGTAGGGAATGCGGGCGAGCGAATGCACGCGCGACATCGCGCGTCGCGCGTACAGCTCGTTCTGAATGTCGTTCGACGGAATCATCCACAGCGGCTGCGCCAACCGGAACACGCGCGCATTCTCGGCGCTGCGACCGGCGCAGGGCGTGGCCTGGTACGCGGCATGCATCGCAGGATCGAGCCACCACGTGAGGTCGGTCCACATGCATTGCTGGGCGACCGGCATCGATGCCAGCGAGCGGCTGAAGGCGGCCGTGGCATCCTGGTGCTGATTCGCGTTGTGCAGCGCGAGTCCCTCGAGCGCCTCGCACCACCACAGCGTGCCCTTACACGCCCGTGCGGCGCGGATCGCGACGTCGCGCTGCTCGGACTCGATCGCGTAGCGCACGCGCATGCCGTTCACCCAGTCGTCCGTCGGGTCGGCAGCCTGCGCCTGCGCCAGCAGATCGAGCAGCTGTTCGCGCTCGAGCTTCGCATCGTTACGCTCGGCCGGCGGCGGCACATCACCGTTGTTGTTCCAATAGCAGATGCGTCCGAGGGGCACTTCGCAAGACGCGTCGGCACCGCCGTTATAGAAGCGGAGCCCCGTGCGATGATTGCGCTCGAAGCCGTCCTGCATCGTGCGCGCCTGAGATCCGAGCGAACTCATAGCCGACGGTGTGCCGCGGAGCGGATCCGCCGGCGTGCCGGCGATGCTGCTGTTGAACCCCGCTCTCGCCGTATCGGGCGGCGGGGCACCAACCGGCGGCGCCTGCGCCAAGAGCACCGAGGTGACCAGCGGGACCAGTGCCAATGAGAGCAACATGAGAGCCGCCAGCGCCCACAAGCCCGGCGCGCCGGACATGATCCGGCGGCGAACGATCTGATTCACCAAGAGCCTGCTCCTGAGAG
>CANGXK010000309.1 GCA_947457715.1 Gemmatimonadota bacterium | reverse complement strand
TGTCGACAAGCGGGGCGAGCAACCGGCGGAGCTTCGCACGCGCCTTGAAGAGCTGCGACTTGGATCCGCCGGGGGTGATCCCCAGCTCCGTCGCGATCTCCTCGTGGGTATAGCCTTCCACATCGTGCAGCAGGAACACCGTGCGGGCGCCGGGCGAGAGCTTCCGCGCGGCCTCGTCGATCGTCTGCGCCAGCATACTGCGATCGGCGTCCTGTTCGACATACGCCGAGTCTTCTTCGATCGCCGTTTCGGTGGCGGCCAGTCGTTTGGTACGCCGAAGCGCGTTCAGCGTGCGATTGATCGCCACGCGATGCACCCAAGTGCTGAACTTCGCATCGCCCCGGAATGTGGGGAGCGCGCGAAAGATCTGGATCCAGACCTCCTGCGCGATGTCCTCGGCATGGTCGGGATCCGCGGCGAGTCGTCGGACGACGGCGTCGACATGCGCGGCGTGCTGGTTCCACAGCAGACGCATGGCTCGCTCGTCCCCCTCGATCGCCCGGCGGACGATTGCGGCGTCGGTTTCCATGGGTTCCGTTGAATGTGTCACGGGAGACCACGAATGGGTTGCCTGCGACCGCAGATGCCGCGACATCACCAACGTCGCATTACCGGCGCCAACCGGATCGTGAAAACAGGGTCAATCGCTTGACGAGCGCAGCCGTCCGTCTTAAATGCCCATGGTGGGAGTTTTTCCGCCCACCGTTTGTACTATCCCCTACGGCCGGCCACCTCTGGTGTTACTGCTCGCCGCACTCGCATTCGCCGCCGCCGACGTCACAGCCGTTGCCGGGCTCCCCGAACGGGAACCTGCCGCCGTCGGAATGTCGTCGACCCGCCTGGCCACGATTGATCGTGTCGTGCAGCGCGGCCTCACCGCGGGCGGATATCCCGGCGCCTCGGTGGTGGTGGGACGGAAGGGCTACACCGTGTGGTCCCGCGGCTTCGGCACGCTGGACTGGACGGGGCGGACCAAAGTCACCTCGCAGGAGAGCATCTACGATTTGGCGTCGCTGACCAAAGTGGTGGCGACGACGACCGCGATCATGGTGCTCTACGACGCGGGCAAGATCGACATCGACGCCCCGGTCGGCCGGTACCTCCCCGATTTTTCCGGTGGCCTGCGCGATCAGGTCACCGTGCGTCATCTGCTCACGCATCGCGCTGGCCTCCCCGCTGGGCGTGAACTCTGGCGGACCGCGAAGACCCCGGCCGAAGCGCGGGCGGCCGTGCTGGCCTCGCCTATCCAGTGTGCGCCCGGCAACTGCTATGAGTATTCCGACCTCGGCGCCGACTTGCTGGGATTCGTGGCGGAAGCCGCCAGCGGCCAGTCACTCGACGGGTTTCTCGAGCGCCAGGTGTTCGCGAAGCTCGGCATGACGGACACGCATTTCCGGCCGGATCCCCTGTCGGCGGTGCGCACGGCCCCGACCGAGATCGCGCCGCCCCGCGGGTATCCGCTGCGCGGCGAGGTGCATGACGAGAACGCCTACGCCCTCGGCGGGGTGGCGGGACACGCGGGCCTGTTCAGCACGGCCGACGACCTCTCGGTGTTTGCGCAGATGCTCCTCGACGGCGGCGTGTACAACGGGGTACGGGTCGTCTCCGATTCGGCGGTCGCGCTCTTTACGAAGCGGGCGGCCGGTCATCGGGCGTTGGGCTGGGACACCTGCGACGGCGGCGCCGGCTGCGGCCAGTACATGTCGGAGCGCGCCTTCGGCCATACCGGATTTACCGGCACGTCGCTGTGGATCGATCCCGACCGCCAGATGTTCGTCATCCTGCTCACCAACCGGGTACACGCCGCCCGGGCGCGTCGTCCCAGCACGGTGATCGCCGACGTGCGGAACGATCTGGCTGACGCCGCCGTGTTGGCCGTCATGGATGACCCAACCGGCGTCATGGCCATGCCGGTCAGCTTCCGGGCCGATCGTGCCCAGGACTGGAACCGGCCGCTTCGCTCCAGTCGCGCCCGCAGCGCCGCCTCGCGTCGCCGGGCAGCCTCGGCCAGGCGCGCCGCGGCCGCCCAGAAGGCCTCGGTGAAGAAGGCCTCGGCGAAGAAGGCCTCGGTGAAGAAGGCCACGGTGAAGAAGGCGTCGGCGAAGAAGGCCACGGTGAAGAAGGCCGTCGTCAAGAAAAGCGCAGCCAAGTCGCGCTAGCTTGAACAGGGACTGGTCCTATCGGTTATGATTCTGGCATGGATGAGAGCCAAGACCCGACCGCTGTTACGGACCCGACGACGGCCGCAGCGGAGCAGGACGTAGCGGCGCAGGACGTAGCTGCGCAGGACGCCGCAGGTGGTGCGATTTCGGCCGATCAGGCGCGGCTGGTGTTGCGTCGCGTGAAGGACCCCGAGCTCAATCTCAACATCGTCGATCTCGGCCTGATTTATGACGTGCATGTCGATGGCGCGAACGTGCAGATCGACATGAGCCTCACGTCGCCCGGCTGTCCTTCCGGCCCGGAAATCATGGGAGAAGCGGAGCAGCAGTTGCGCACGATCCCCGGCATTGGCGACGTCACGATGAATCTGGTGTGGTCACCGCCCTGGACACCGGAGCGGATCGAGCCCCGGGTGCGCGCGTACATGGGCTTCTAGTTCACCCGCGGCTCCGGAGAGCGAGCCGGCCTAACCGGAGCCCGACCTCAGCGAGACACGCATAGCGTCTCGTTGTGGCACGCTGGTCAGTCGGTTTTGTACGGCGAGTCGGAGGTCGTGGCGAACGGGGCCAGCGCTTTCACGAAGCCCGGGCCAAGCACCTCGGCCTGCCACTTCCGCAGGTCGGGGAGCTCCAGGAGATCGTCGACATGGCGCGGCCGGCGCCTAGCCACCGCTTCCATCCGATCGCGCGAGCAGAGGACGCCCGGATCGAGGTCGAGATCGGCGGCCGCCGCATCGCGCACCGCCTTGAGCCGCGCCACGCGATCGTCGAAGTCGGCTTCACGATCCCACCGCGCCGCTTTCGGAAAACGGGGCAGATCGGCCTCGGCCAGATCGTTGGCGCGGGCGATCGCCTGTAGCGCTTCCTGCGCCCGCGCGTCGCTCATGCCGCGCGGGAAGCCCTTCACGGCGAACAAGGCGTCGCGCGATGTGGGAGCCAGACGCGCCAGATCGAGCAGCGTTTCGTTGCCGGCCACCCGGAAGGTGGCGCGATCGAGTTCGGCGGCAATCGCGTCACGCCACTTGACCAGCTCTCGCAACCGCGCGAGTTCGCGACGTGTGAGATCGCGCGCGCCCTTGAGCCGCAGAAAGCTATTGTCCGCCTGATCGGGATCCCAGCGGGTGGTTTCCGCTCGCACGAATTCTTCCTGGGCCCAATGCCGGCGGCCCTTCGCCACCAACTGCTGATGCAGCGTGTCACGCAGGCCGAGCAGGTGGCGTGTGTCTTGCGCCGCGTAATCGAGCATGTCGGCCGTGAGCGGACGCATGCTCCAATCAGCGCGCTGATGCTTCTTATCGAGCTTGAGCCCGAAGTACTGTTCCAGCAATGCCGCGAGACCGAAGGCCCGAAGGCCCAGCAGCTGTGCGGCCACCCGTGTGTCAAACAGATTCCTCACCTGCCACCCGTAATCCTGATGCAGCAACCGCAGATCGTAGTCGGCGTCGTGCAACACGACTTCAACCTGCGGATCTTCGATCAGTGCACCCAATCGCGACGGCGTGCCGATCGGCAGCGGATCGATCACCGCTTCATGGCGATCGGTCGACAGCTGCAGCAAATAGATGCGGTCGACGAAGCGATGGAAACTCGCGCCTTCGGTATCGAGGGCGATGGCGCGAACCGGCGAGAGATTCGCGAGAAACTGATCGACGGCGTCGACCGTATCGAGATAGAGCGG
>CANGXK010000308.1 GCA_947457715.1 Gemmatimonadota bacterium | reverse complement strand
GGACACGGCTGCCGTGGCAACCGCCGCCGAGCTCGACGTGCAGCTGGCGAGCGTCGGGCCACCCGTGGTCGCGCCGCCCGAGATCTGCACGGCAAAATTCACCGCTTCGCCGATATTCATCAGGGCAGAAGGCGGCGTGATGGACAGCGTAATCGGCGCGTCCGGTGCGATAGGCACCGTGACGTCATCGCCGCAAGCACCCAGCGCCAAGGCGCCAAGGCTCAGGGCAATGATCGCCTTGTTCCGAGAAAAGAGTTGCATTCATCCCCCTCTTTCGAGGTCGTGGAGGTATCTGCCGTTAATGAGGGTGGGTGGCCTCACCAACAACGTCTTGCGATGGTAAGCACGCGCCGCTTTGGCACGCGCTCCATCATGCGCTTCTCACAGAGGAGCAGGATTTGGCTCGGGGAGCGGCCGAATCAACATCCTGTCGTGTGACAACCATGATGCCCGAAAAACTGTACTGCGATCCTGCGGGCCCTGCATCACGCGTCGCCAACCCAAGCGTCGGCGCCCCGTGATTCCTGCACGTGCGATCATCCGCACGCTTCAATAACATCGCGGCGAAATTGCACGCAGTCCGCCCGGAGGCTGACACGCACAGTTCTCCCGCCATCGTCAGTCGGGAAACCTAGGGGTGATCGGCCGCGCGAGTCAAGCATCAGACGCCGTCGGGTTTCGGAAACCGCTGTCACATTCTTGTGACATGGACCAGCGATGGCCGGTTTTCCACACCAACACCCCGCCGCAGCCACCGGCACACGCGTCTACTATTAACAGATGGCTGAGCCCCCCCGCATCCATCTCCCCGCTACGCGGGTTGTTCCCGCGCCGCTGCTCGCCGCCGAAGCGCCCGCCCTGAACGCGGCCCAGGCCGCCGCCGCCAGCCACGGGGACACGCCACTCCTGATCGTGGCCGGGGCCGGCTCCGGCAAGACCCGCACCCTCATTCACCGCGTCGCGCATCTTATTAACCGGGGCGTCCCCGCCAACCGCATCCTCCTCCTCACCTTCACCCGACGCGCCGCCCAGGAAATGCTGGGACGCTGCGAGCGGCTCGTCGGCTCGGCCTCGCAGCAGGTGCAGGGCGGCACCTTCCATGGGATCGCCCACCGCCTGCTGCGCCGCTTCGGGCCCGCCGTCGGACTCCCCGCCGACTTCACGATTCTCGATCAGGCCGATGCTTCCGACCTGATGGGGATCTCCCGCGCCGCCCTCGGCTACGCCGATCTCAAAAGCGCCCCCCGATCGGCACCACGCTTCCCGCGCGCCGAAACGCTGCAGGCGATCTACTCGCGCCACGTCAACACCGAACGCCCCATCGTCGATCTCCTCGGCGAACAGTGGCCGCACTTTCTCGCCTGGACCGGCGACCTCGAGCGACTCTTCGGCGACTACGTGAAGCGGAAGGCCGAACGCAATCTGCTCGACTACGACGATCTGCTGTTGTCGTGGGCCCTCTTGCTCGAGCAGGCGCCGCCGATCGCCGACCAGATCCGTGCGCTCTACGATCATGTGCTCGTCGACGAGTATCAGGATACCAACCCGCTGCAATCACGCATCCTCCGCGCGCTCTGCACGAACGGCCGGATCACCGTCGTGGGCGACGATGCGCAGAGCATCTACGCGTTCCGCGGGGCGACCATCCGCAATATCCTCGACTTCCCCCGGCAGTTCCCCGGCACCGAGATCGTCACGCTCGAGCGCAACTACCGCTCCACCGCACCGATCCTCGACACCACCAACGCGCTGATTTCGCGCAGCCGCGAGCGCTACTCGAAGCAGCTCTGGACCGAACGCACCGGGGGGGAGCCGCCGTGGCTCGTCACCGTCAAGGATGAACACGCGCAGACGGCCTTCGTGGTGGACCGCCTCCTCGAGTTGCACGAGGAGGGAATCCCGCTGCGCGAAATGGCCGTCCTCTTTCGCGCCGGCTACCTGTCGGCCGACCTCGAGATCGAGCTCGCCAACCGGCGCATTCCGTACGAAAAGTGGGGCGGCCTCAAGTTCCTCGAGGCGGCGCACATCAAGGACATCCTCGCCTTCCTCCGCGTGCTGGAGAACCCGCGCGACGAAGTGAGCTGGTACCGCCTGCTGCGTTTGCTCCCGGGTGTGGGGGACGCCACCGCGCGCGCCGCCATTGACCTGCTGGCGCATCACGGCTGGGAGCCAATGGCCCTTGGGGCCACCAAGGCACCGTCGCGCGCCCGACCGGCGCTGCAGGCGTTGGCCGCACTGCTGGACGGCATGCGCCGGGTGGAGGGAGGCAACACGCCGCACTCGCCGGCCGAGACCATCCGGCTGTGCCGGCAGCTGTACAATCCGATCCTGCAGGCCACCTACGACGACGCCCCGCCCCGCATGGCCGATCTCGACCAGCTCGAGATCATTGCGGCCGGCTATCCGGACCGGAGTACGTTCCTGTCGGCACTCGCCCTCGAGCCGCCGTCGAACACTCAGGATCTGGCGGTCGGCGGCACCGACGAGGACGATGCCCTCATTTTGTCCACCGCGCATTCCGCCAAGGGCAAGGAGTGGGATGCCGTGTTCGTGATTCACGCGTCCGACGGCGTGTTCCCCATGGCGCGGGCCGCGAACGACGAAGCGCAGGTCGATGAGGAGCGGCGTTTGTTATACGTGGCGATGACGCGCGCGCGCGATCAGCTGTTCGTGACCTATCCGCTGCACAGCTACGCCACGCGCACCGGCGCCGATTTCGCCTACAGCCAGTTGTCCCGTTTTCTCGATCCCGGGGTACGCTCGTCGATGCAACGGGTCACCGTGGGCGAGGAGATGCCCCCTGCCCTGCCGGCCCTCCGTGGCGATGCGCCGCCGCTCGACCTGCGCGCCCTGCTGCGCGGTCGGTTTCCCAGCGCGTAGGCTGCCATGTCCTTCACCGTCACGAGGATCCATTGAGTTTCTTCCGCCATCTGTCGGCCGCCGCCCTGACCGCGGTGATGGCCACGTCCGTGGCCCACGCTCAGGCCACGGCCGCCACGCCGGTCCCGAAGCCGGCCTCCAAGCCGGCCTCCAAGCCGGCCTCCAAGCCGGCCTCCAAGCCGGCCTCGCAAGCGGCCGCGGCGAAAGTGGCGCGCGATTCCTTTGCGCTCAACGCGGCGTTGCCGGTCGATGCCGCCGTGCGCATCGGCACGCTGCCGAACGGCATCCGCTACTACATCCGCCGCAACGCGAAGCCCGAGCAGCGCGCCGAGCTGCGGCTGGTGGTGAACGCCGGCTCCATTTTGGAAGACGACGATCAGCGCGGCCTCGCGCACTTCATCGAGCACATGGCCTTCAACGGCACGACGTCGTTCGCCAAGAACGACATCGTGAAGTACCTCGAGTCGATCGGCGTGCGCTTCGGCGCCGACCTGAATGCGTTCACGAGTTTCGACGAAACGGTGTACATCCTGCCCGTCCCGACGGACAGCGCGGGCATTCTCGAGCAGAGCTTCCGCTTTCTCGGGGATGTCGCCACGGGCATTCTGTTCGACTCCACCGAGGTGGTCGCCGAGCGTGGCGTCGTCCTCTCGGAATGGCGCAACGGACTCGGCGCCGGCGAACGGCTTCGCGACAAGCAGTTCCCGGTGATCTTCCGTGGCTCGCGCTACGCCGAGCGCCTGCCGATCGGCAAGCCGGAGATTCTCGAGAAGGCCACTCCGGCGCCGCTCAAGCGCTTCTGGCGCGACTGGTACCGTCCGGACCTCATGGCGGTGGTCGCCGTCGGCGATGCCGATCCGAAAAAGCTCGAAGCGCTGATCCGCGCCACTTTCGGCGGCATTGCACCGCGGAAGGGCGCGCGCGCACGCACCGTCGCCGCGGTGCCGACGCACGATTCCACCCTCATCTCCATCG
>CANGXK010000307.1 GCA_947457715.1 Gemmatimonadota bacterium | reverse complement strand
GTGCGCTGCATGGCCTCGACGACCACGGCCGGAATCGGTCCGTCGGGGCTGCCGATGCCGACGTCGATCAGGGAGCGGCCAAGCGCCCGCTGCGCGGCGCGGCGGGCGTCGAGTTCGTAAAACACGTACGGCGGAATCGCCGCGAGCGTAGAGAGCGACATGCGGGAAAGCTACACCGATTTCCGCACCGACGGCGGGTGACTACCTCGGCCGCTGGTCAATCACGCGCCGCGCTTTGCCCATCGAGCGCTCGATACCGCTGGGGTCGAGGACCTCCACCCGGCAGCTCACCCCGATCATCGTCTTGATGCGCTGCTGCACCTCGCGCGCCGTCTCGGCGCGGTCAGCGGTGGCGCACGCCGGCAGGAGTTCGCACCGCACCAGCACCTCGTCCAACACCCCCTCGCGCGACACCACGATCTGGTAGTGCCCCGACAGCGCCGCGTGCTGCAGCACCAGCTCCTCCACCTGCGTGGGAAACAAATTGACGCCGCGGATGATCAGCATGTCGTCGCTACGACCCACGATCTTGCCCATGCGCCGCATGCTGCGCGCCGTGGGCGGCAACAGGCGCGTGAGATCACGCGTGCGGTAGCGGATCACGGGCAGCGCTTCCTTGGTGAGCGTGGTGAACACGAGCTCTCCCTCGCTGCCATCCGGCAGCACCTCGCCCGTGTTCGGGTCGATGATCTCTGGGTAGAAATGGTCTTCCCAGATCACCGGCCCGTCCTGCGTCTCCACACACTCGCTGGCCACCCCCGGGCCCATCACCTCCGACAGACCGTAGATGTCCACCGCCTTGAGGCCGGCGCTGGCCTCGATGTCGGCGCGCATCGCCTCCGTCCACGGTTCGGCACCGAAGATCCCCACCGACACCGACATCGCCGACGGATCCTTCCCCTGCCGGCGGAACTCCTCGATGATCACCTGCATGTAGCTCGGCGTCACCATGATGAGGTCGGGACGGAAGTCCTCGATCAGCTGCACCTGCTTTTCGGTCTGGCCACCGCCCATCGGGATCACCGTGCACCCCAGCTTTTCCGCGCCGTAGTGCGCCCCCAGGCCACCGGTGAACAGCCCGTACCCGTACGACACCTGCACCATGTCGCCACGCCGCCCTCCGGCTGCGCGGATGCTGCGCGCCACCAGATCGGCCCAGCGGTCGATGTCCCCCTGCGTGTAGGCCACCACCGTGGGCTTGCCGGTGGTTCCCGACGAGGCATGCACGCGCACGATCTGATCGCGCGGCACGGCACACATCGCAAACGGGTAGTTCACGCGCAGATCGGTCTTGGTGGTGAACGGGAAGCGCGCCAGATCCGACAGGGACCGGCACTCCGACGGATGCACGCCCGCCGCATCGAACGCCTGCCGGTAATGCGGCACATGCCCGTACGCGTGCTGCAACGTCCATTGCAGCCGCTGCAGCTGCAGCGCCTGCAACTCGTCGCGGCTGGCGCGCTCGATCGGCTCGAGCTCGGCAGGGGCAGGTTGAAACACCGGCATCAGGGGCTCCGAAAGATGGCGTGTGAACGACGTCGGAAGATATCCGCCTACAGCAGCGACACCGGATCGCGGTCGACCGTCAGCCGGAGTTCGTGCAGCTTCGGCACCGGACACCGTTCGGCGATGTAGTGCGCCACACGCGTCATCAGCTTGGGCTGTGACGACTTCAGCAGAAAATGCCAGCGCCAGCGATCCTTGATGCGATCGATCGGGCACGGCGCCGGACCCACGCACACGAGGTCCCGCAGCCCCTGACGATCCACCAGGCGCTGAACCCAGTGCGCAGCCGCCACCGCCGTTGCCGCCGTCGCCGCCTGATCCAGACCGCTCACCATCACATTGGCGATGCTGACGAAGGGCGGATAGGCCGGCATCCGTCGCGCCCCCAGCTCCTCCCGCACAAAGCCGGTCACGTCGTGCGTGATCGCGTGACGTATCGCGTGACTGTTCGGCATGCGCGTCTGGACGATCACCTCACCGCCCTTCGGCCCACGGCCGGCGCGACCCGCCACCTGACTGACCAGCTGGAACGTCCGCTCGGCAGCCCGAAAGTCAGGCAAATTGAGTCCGGTGTCGGCATCGACCACACCCACCAGCGTGACATTCGGAAAGTCGAGGCCCTTGGCGATCATCTGCGTGCCCAGCAGAATGTCGACCTCCCCGCGTCCCACGCGATCGAGAATCTGCGTGTGCGCCCACTTGCCACTCGTCGTATCGACATCCATACGGGCGATGCGCGCCTCGGGGAAGCGCTCCGCCAGCACCCGTTCGACTTGCTGCGTCCCGAGCCCGCGGCGACGCATCGTGTCGGCACCGCATTGCGGGCAGACCGCGGGCACCGGCTCCTGATGCTGGCAGTAGTGACAGACGAGGATCTCCGGCACCCGATGGTACGTGAGCGAAATGCTGCAGTGGGCGCAGACGGGCACATCGCCACAGGCGTTGCACTGCATGAAGGACGAATACCCGCGCCGGTTCAACAGCAGCAGACTCTGCTCGCCGCGCACAAGCCGCTGCTCCAGCGCCACCAACAGCGACTTGCTGAAGACGCCCAGCGTTTCGTCGAACGGCGCGTTGGGATTCCGCTCCTGCACCGCCTGCTTCAACTCCACGCGCATGTCCACGACGGTGACGGGCGGGAGTTGCGCGCCGGCGGCCCGATCGGGGAGCGTCAGGCGAATCGCCTGCCCGCGATCGGCCCGCTCCCATGTTTCCAGACTCGGCGTGGCGCTACCCAACACCACCACGGCGCCTTCGAATCGCGCGCGGACGATGGCCGCTTCGCGCGCATGATAGCGCGGCGTCTCCGACTGCTTGTAGCTGCTCTCGTGCTCTTCGTCCACGATCACGACCCCGACACGCTCGAGAGGCGCGAACAACGCCGAACGGGCGCCGACGGCAATGCGCCGTTCACCGCGACGCAGCGATTGCCACGCATCGAGTCGCTCGCCGTCGCTCAGCCCCGAATGCAGCACGGCCACGGCGTCACCGAACGCGCCGCGGAAGCGATCGACGGTCTGCGACGTGAGCGCAATTTCGGGCACCAGCACGATGGCCGTCTTGTCGCGCTGTTCCAGCACGGCTCGCAGCACTTCGATGTACACCAGCGTCTTGCCGCTGCCCGTCACGCCATGCAGCAGGAATACCTGCCCCGGATCACCGGCGAGAATGGCACGCACCGCGTCCCGCTGCGCCTCGCTCGGGTGGGGCGGCGGCAGTGTGCCAGCGCGATCGGCAAACGGATCGCGCTGGTGGACTTCGTCACGGACCTCCACCAGTCCGCGCTTCGCCATCGCCGCGAACACGCCGGCGCTGCAGTTGGCCTGAACGCGCAACGATTCCAACGGCGCGGCGCCGCCCTGCGCCTCGAGCAGATCGTAGACGACGCGCTGCTGTCTGGCGCGGGCAAACGTCTGCTCCCGCTGCAGCAACGACGGCAGGTCCAGCACAATGCGCACCATGCGCTGCGTGCGCGACGCCGGCGCCGGCGCCCTGGCCGACGTCAACGCCGTGGGGAGCATCGACCGCAGCGTCAGGCCGAGCGGCGCGGCGTACCAGTCGGCAATCCACTTGGCGGTATGCAGCAACGACGCGGGCAGCGACGGCACGTCGTCCACCACGGCCTGGATCGGCTTGAGCGTGATGCCCTCGGGTGGCGCCGTGGCGCCGAGACAGATCCCGATCTCCTGACGATTCCGAAACGGTACCAACACCCGGGTCCCGGGGGCAATCGGCAGCGCGATGCCCTCGGGCACACGATAGCTGAACGTGCGGAACAGCGGCGCCGCCAGCGCCACCTCGATGCAGCCGGCCGCAGCGGTCAGCGGCGTGGTCAGCGGCGCCGCACGCCGAGCCCCGGCGCGTCGCTGAGGGTG
>CANGXK010000306.1 GCA_947457715.1 Gemmatimonadota bacterium | reverse complement strand
GGCGCCTCGATGAGGTAGAAGCCATTGCGAATGGACAGCGACCCGACTTTGTCCATGAGTTTGGCGACTTCGGAGCGCCCTTCGTTCACTTCGGCCAGCGTGGCGGCACGATCCGAGCGCGACTTCGAGATCTTCTCGCCATACTCGGCCGGGATGCTCGACAGCTCCGTCTGCGTGCTCAGCAGCATTTGCTGCTTCTCCACGAGCTTCGCGGAGGCGGACTGTACGCGAATCTGAAAGGCTTGCAACTCATTGACCGACACCAGGCCGAGCGTGTCACGAAACAGCCGCTCGCGGCGACGCAGCTGGTCGCGGGCGACCGAATCCTCGAGCACCGCCTGCCGTACTTCGGCGCGGTACTGCTCGATCTTGTTCGCGGTCTGCTGGAGCTTGAAGTGCCGCTGTGCCTCGAGTTGCGTGATCTGCATGGAGAGGGCCGCTGCCTTGTTCAGCTTCTCACCGATCGCGGATTCCTTGGCCGATTGCTGCTGCGACGTGAGGGACAGCACGTTCGGGTTAAGGTACTCCTCCTTGATTTCGGAAATGCGCACGATGCTGTCGCCCTTCTTCACGTACTGCCCTTCCTGCACGTACCACTGCTCGATGCGCCCATCGATTCGCGTGGGAAGCTCCTGCGGACGGTCGGCGGGATCGAGTGCCGTGACGGAGCCCTCGCCGCGCACGCTCTGCTGCCAGGGCAGGAAGAGGACGAGGAAGAGTGTCACGAGAATGCCGATCAGCCAGCGAGACACGATGCGGCTGGTGTTGGCTTCCCCGAGCAGTGCCGTCGTCTCCAATGGCAGGTGCTTGAGCTCGCGTTCGATATCGATGTCGGACAAAGCCATGTCGTCAGTCTCCCGTGGGCATCGGCAACTGGTGCAGCAGATTGCGGCACATCGGGTCCTCACGCAGTGCGCTGAACGGGGCTTCGCGTATCACACGTCCGCGGTCGACCACCAGCACGCGGTCGAAGACCTCGAGTAGTTGAGGATCATGTGATACGGCGATCACGGTCCACGGTCGACGGCGGTCGGTGAGCAGGTTGATGATCAGCGTTCGCGATGCCGCATCGAGATTCTGGAAGAAATCGTCCAGAACGATCAGGCGTGGGCGACCCGCCATGCCTTGCGCAACCAGCAGCTTGCTGGCCAGATGCGCGGGCAAGGTGCGTCCGCCATTCGTGATCTCCGTCTGGATGCCCTGCGGCAACTGTTGGATTTCGTCGGTCAGCGCGAGGTCGTCGAGCGCTTCACGTACGTCGCGCGGGGTGATGTGCGTACGACCCACGCTGACATTTTCCTCCACCGTGCCGTCGAACAGGTCATTCCACGACAGCATCTGTCCGATGCGCGAACGCAGCGCTGGTCGATCGAGGTCGCGCAGGGTGACCCCATCGAAGCGGATGGTGCCGTCGTAGTCGTCGATCAGGCCGCCGAGCAGCTTGAGCAACGTGGACTGTCCGGATCCGTCCGAGCCCATGATGGCGACGCGCTCCCCAGGCGCGATCGCGATCGAGACGCCATCGACCGAGGCCGAGCGTGCCGACGGGTACCGATAGCGCAGGTCCTTCGTCACAACCGCCACGCCGACTCCGGGCACGTCGATGGGGGCGAGACCGCCACGCGCTTCGAGAGGCAGGTCGGCCACATGCCCCGACTTGTCGACGCTGGTCAAGACGTCGTACACGGTGGCGAGGCTGGTGATGAGCTTCTCGACGCCGGCCAGGACCGTCACGATCACGACCTCCGCCGCGACGAACTGGCCAAGCAGCAGGCGATTGGTCTGCACCAGCGTGGCGCCGATAATGAGGACGGCCGCCGTGATGAAGGTCTTGAAGCCGATAAGGGCAATGGTCTGTTTCACAAGCACGGCGAAGTGCTTCCGGCGGTACTTCAGGTAGCCGGTCACGACGTCGTCCATGCGCTCGACCGGCAGCGTCGAATCTCCGGCGTACTTGAAGGCGTGAAAGGCGCGGGCGATCTCCTCGAGCCAGTGGACCGCCTTGTACTTGTATTTCGACTCCACGATCGAGGTCTCGAGTCCCTCGGGACCCGACCAACGGATGATGAACCACAGGGCAGCCGTGACACCGATCGCGAACACGGAGAACCACGGACTGTACAACGTGAGCAGGAGCAGGCTGAAGATGATGGTGAGCAGCGCCGTCGGCACGTCGAGCAACAGTTTCTGCACGCCTTTCTGGATCGCAATCGCCTCGAACAACCGGTTCATCTGCTCCGGCAAATTCGATTCGAGCGAGGCGGCGTAGCGCAACCGTGGAATGCGAAACGCAAATTCGAGCGCCATGCGGGCGAAGACGCGTTGCTGGATGCGCTCCACGACTTTCAGGATGCCGATCTGCAGCACGCCCGCGACAATCGTGCCGAGCACCACAAAGGCGATGAGGACGATCACCGGCTGCAGGTAGAGCCGCCCCTGCACGATCTGGACGATACCACCGACGGCGAGCGGGAGGATCAGGCTCAAGCCGCCGGAGAGCGTCGCGTAGAAGAACACGGTGAGGATCTCGCGCTTCTCGCGGGCGAAGAGCGCCAGCGTGCGGTCGAGCGGCGATCGGGGCTCAGGCACATCCTCATGCACCGTATGGCCGACCGGACTATGCGGGTACGCGCTCGCCAGCGAACTGTTCGCCGGCCGGAGCGCCATGGGCGCCAGCGCGGTGAGTACGTCACCGCCGCCGAGTCGCGCGATCAGCGCGTTGGCCAGCACATCGCCGTGACCGGCGATGGCCTCCTCACTGCCGTCACGCGGCACCAACACGGCGTGCACGCGTTGCTCGGCATTTCGGCAAAGCACGATCGCATCGTCGGTCTGGGTGTTGATGAGCACGATCGGTACCGTTCTTTCGGCGATCGCGAGGCGGAGCGTGTCCCGTGAGATCAGTCGGTCCAGATAACCCACGTCGACCGCGCCACCGATCGAGCGCAGGCGGTTGGGCAGCGGATCGTGTACGGAAACTTGGCGCGTGAGGGCGCGCCAGCGTGCCTGCTCGACGTCAAGTCCGAGCGCGGCGGTGACTAGTTGATTGACGCGAGTTGCCTGAGCCGACATGGCGCGAGCGGGGCGATTGATGAGCAGGAACGTTCGCGCGCCGAGACCTTCGACGCGAGTGAACGCGATCGGAGACGAGCCAGATGCTCATGCTCCGGTGAGATGCGACGCCGGTAGCGATCAGCGGCGCTGCGGCGGCGCGCGCGTGGGGGCGCCGCAGTGCCACCGGGTTCGCCCCGACCGATCCATCCGGTCCGGGGCGGGCGCGATGTCGCCACGCCCGCACGCGGGCGGCGGCGAGGCATCCGGCGTCCGGATCACGCCCGTAAGCTGAGACGTAGGGGGGCGCGGCGCACGACGGCCAACCTCGCGGTGCCGGGGCGAGCGCGGGGTCGCGGACAGCCTTGGCGGGACGAGATGCGTCGCGCGGCCGCTGTTGATCACGACGACCGTGGTCGCCTCAATGGCACTCGTGTTTCCCGGCGGCCTCGTCGCCGCGTCGGCGCTCGTCACCCCGATGCACAGCAACCACGCACCGACCGCGAGGGCCAGAGCGAGGCGGAGCCAAGTGGTGAGACGACCCGTGGAGAGCATAGCCTCAAGACATACGATGGCCGTGATCGGGATTCAAGCGGCCGCCACATTAAGACTGGCTGAGCGCGGGGCCACTTGGCACGCGCGTGACACTTTGACAGGCCCCGGGCGTACTGTGTGGGATGGGATCGCACCCGGCGATCCGCTTTGCGTAATGTTCGCCCGCTTAACGCGCCCATCCATGCCTCGCGTTTCCATTGCTTTCGGTGCCGCCGTTTCGGCGCTCCTCTCCGCGCTGCTGGCACCCGCTGTGCATGCGCAGGCGCCCACCGGCGGCGGAGCGCCATCCGGTCGCGGATCGATC
>CANGXK010000305.1 GCA_947457715.1 Gemmatimonadota bacterium | reverse complement strand
ATTATCTCGGCGCCGTCAAGAATTGGGTCCAGCTTCAGGACACCCATCCTGGCGCCCTGTTCTGTGTCGTCGATTATCACGCGATCACCGGCACGTATGATCCGGCGGTGCTCCGCGCGCGGCGCTGGGGAATGGCCAAGTCGTTGCTGGCGGCCGGCATCGATCCCGCCAAGGCCGCGCTGTTCGTGCAGAGCGATGTGCCCGAGCACACCGAGCTCTCGTGGATCTTTACCACGTTGACGCCGCTTGGCGATCTCGAGCGGCAGACGCAGTTCAAGGACAAGTCGTCGAAGGTGGAGAGCATTCCCGCCGGCTTGCTCATGTATCCCGTACTGCAGAGTGCGGACATCCTGCTGTATCGCGCCGATTCGGTGCCGGTGGGGGAAGACCAGATTCAGCATCTCGAGCTGGCGCGCGACACGGCGCGCAAGTGGAATGCGAAGTTCGGGCAGGAGTTCTTCCCCGAGCCGAAGCCGTTGCTCACGCCGACGCGTCGTATCATGGGCCTCGACGGGCAGTCGAAGATGTCGAAGTCGCTCGGCAATACGATCGGCCTCATGGAAACCGACGACGAGATCTGGGCGAAGTTGCGTCCGGCGATGACCGACCCGCAGCGGGTGCGCAAAACGGATGTGGGGCGTCCCGAGGTCTGCAACATCTTCCAGTTGCACAAGGCATTCAGCCGCGAGGACACCGTTGCGCATGTCGACGTGCAGTGCCGGACCGCCGGCTGGGGCTGCATGGACTGCAAGAAAGTCTTGCAGGAAAGCATGGTGCAGGAACTCACCCCGATTCGTCGTCGCGCGGAAGCGTTGGACGCCGAGCCGCAGCGCGTGCTCGATGCGTTGGCGAGTGGTGCTGAGACGGCGCGGGGGATCGCACGCGAAACGATGCGCGAGGTGCGTGGCTACATGGGCCTCGACGCGGTCAGTATTCCCGTCGCCGCAACCGCGTGACGCCGGCGACCGGCCGCGGCGTCGGGAGGCTGTTCGGCTGCTGATTCCCGGCGTTCACGAGACGGGAGCGCCGGCGCGGGATTACATTTTCGGGATGCCGAACACTCCCATTGGTGGGCTCATGGTGCCCGCCGCCTCCTGCTTCACCGCGACGGGTGATCTCGACCGCGCCGCGTTCCAGTTCAACATCGACGCCTACGTCCGCCACGGCGTCGACGGCGTGCTCGTCGCCGGTTCGAGCGGCGAGTCTGCTCTGCTGGACGATGCCGATCGTCGCCAGTTGCTCACCTGGGCGCGCGAGCGTCTCTCCGACGACCGCTGGCTGCTGGCCGGTGTGGGCAGCGAGAGCACGCGGCAGACGATCTCCCGCGCGCACGATGCGAAGGCGGCCGGCGCCACGGCGGCGCTGGTGATCTCGCCGCACTACTTCCTGAAGCGTATGACGGAGCAGGCGTTGCTGGCGCATTTCCGCGCGGTGGCCGATGCGAGTCCGCTGCCGGTGCTGCTGTACAACATGCCGGCGTATGCGCACCTGGTGCTGAGTCCCACGTTCGTGCATGAGATGGCGCAGCACGAGAACGTGATCGGCATGAAGGACAGTGCGGGCAACATCCCGGTGCTTACGCAGTATCTCGAATCGCAGGGGCCGCACTTCCGCGTGCTGACCGGAAGCGGGGCGACGGTGGTGCCGGCGTTGGCGGCCGGGGCGTCGGGGGCCATTCTGGCGATCGCGCTGTACGCCGGACCGCTGGTGCGCGAGATGGTGGACGCCTTCCGCGCCGGTGACGTGGATGGGGCCACGGTGCTGCAGGCGCGTCTGGCCCCGCTGGCGACGGATATCGCCGGGGCGATGGGGCCGGCCGGCATCAAGGCTGCGCTCGATCTGGTCGGGCTAAAAGGTGGTGCACCGCGCAGCCCGTTGCTGGCCGCGACTGCCGAGGAACAGGCGATCGTGCGTGCGCGTCTCGAAACAGCGGGGCTGTTGCCGGCGTAGGTCCCCGCATGGTCACACTTTTGTTGCTCGGCACCGCGCTGGCGGGCGGACTGGTCCTGATCCCCTTGGGTCTGCCCGGCTTGTGGGTGATGCTCGGTGCGGCCCTGCTGCACTGGGCTCTGGTTCCGCTGGGCGGGATCGGCGTATGGACCTTGGCCGGAGCGGGGGCACTGGTGGTGGTGGCCGAGGTGCTCGAGTTCAGCCTTTCGGCTCGCTACACCCGGAAGTACGGAGGATCGCGCCGCGCGTCGTGGGGGGCGGTCATCGGCGGCCTGGCAGGGGCCGTGGTGGGCATGCCGGTGCCGGTGGTGGGTTCGATCCTTGCCGCGTTCGCCGGCGCCTTCCTGGGGGCGCTGGTGGCCGAGTGGTCGGTGGCGCGACCGGAACGCGGCGCGCCGGTCCAGGTGGCGACGGGTGCGCTGGTGGGACGAGTGGTCGCCGCCGCCGTCAAGGTGGGAATCGGCGTCGTTGTCGCCGTCTGGGTCATGGCGGCGGCGGTGGTGGGAAACTAGATTCCTCCTACGCCCCGCGGGTTGTCCGCGGGGCGTTTTTTGTGCGCGGCCCCGAGCCGCCGGAGCCAGGTATTCGCATGTTCGATTCGACGACACGTACGGTGGTGGTAGTGGGTGCCCAGTGGGGCGACGAGGGGAAGGGCAAGCTAGTGGACGTCCTCGCCGAGAAGGCCGATTGGGTCGTGCGCTATCAGGGCGGTGCGAATGCCGGCCATACCGTGCACATCGGCGAGAAGTCATTCGTGCTGCACCAGATTCCCAGCGGCATTTTGCACCCCGGCGTGCGGTGTGCCATCGGCAACGGCGTGGTGATGGACCCGGAGACGTTGTTCACGGAAGTCGACGAACTCATTGCCGACGGCGTGGATGTGGAAGGGCGGCTGTACGTGAGTGAGCGCGCCCATCTCGTGATGCCGTACCACAAGCTCGTGGACAAGGCGAGCGCGGCCAGCAAGGCGATCGGGACGACCGGTCGGGGCATCGGTCCGGCCTACGAAGACAAGGTCGCGCGCCGCGGTGTGCGCGTGTTGGATCTCCGGAATCCGGGCCGACTGCGCGACCTCGTCACGGCGGGCGTGGAGCGCGCCAACGCGCAGCTCGAGCGGTCGGGTTCCGACTTGCGGGCGTCGGTGGACGAGACGATTGCCGTGCTCGACGCGCTGACGCCGCGGTTGCTTGGGCTGGCCGACGACGTGGGGCTGTGCGTGCATCGGGCGATCAAGAACGGTGCGGCCGTGTTGCTGGAAGGCGCGCAGGGTTCGATGCTCGATATCGATCACGGCACGTATCCGTTCGTGACGTCGAGCAACACCACGGTGGGCGGCGCGGCCACGGGCGTCGGCATTTCGCCGATGTCGTTGCAGTGCGCGCTTGGCGTGGTGAAGGCGTATACGACGCGCGTGGGCCACGGCCCGCTGCCGACGGAGTTCGCCGAGCCGCTGCAGACGCAGGTGCGCACGTTGGGCCACGAGTTCGGGGCGACCACGGGCCGTGCCCGTCGCTGCGGCTGGTTCGATGGCGTGGTGGTGCGGTACGCGGCGCGCGTGAACGGCCTGACCGCGCTGGCGATCACGAAGCTCGACGTGCTCGACACACTCGACGAATTGCTGGTGTGCACGGGCTATCGCATCAACGGCGAAGTGCACACGGAATTCCCGGCCGACCTGCAGCTGCTGGAGCACGCCGAGCCGGTGTACGAGACGATGCCCGGGTGGAAGCAGTCCACGCAGGACGTGCGCAAGCTGGAAGACCTGCCGGCGGCGGCGCGGGCGTATCTCGACCGTCTCGAAGCGCTGTGTGAAACGCCGATCGCATACGTGAGCGTGGGAACCCGTCGCGACCAGATCATTGGAGTTCACGCGGTCGTCGCATGAGCACGTCGGCGACGACGTTCGTGGATGTGGCGATCGTCGGCGCGGGTCCGTGTGGTCTGGCGGCGGCAATCGCGGCGATT
>CANGXK010000304.1 GCA_947457715.1 Gemmatimonadota bacterium | reverse complement strand
CCGAAGGCCGTGGTCACGTCAAGCGGTGATGTCGTGACCGCGGGTGCCGGGAGCGTCTCGGGACGCCCCCGGGTAAGGTGGCGGGCACCCGGCGTGAGCGCATCACCGGCCCGCGCGCCGGATCAGCTCGGCCTCGTCGATCACCTCGACGCCCAGCTCGACCGCCTTGTCCAACTTGCTCCCCGCCTCTTCGCCCGCCACCACGAAGCTGGTCTTTTTCGACACGCTGCTCGTGACCCGGCCACCGGCCGCTTCCACCAGCGCCGTGGCGGCGGTCCGGGAGAGGGAAGGCATCGATCCGGTCAACACCACGGTGGCACCCGTCAGCGGGCCGTCGGCCTGCACGGCGTTCGGTTCGTCGAAACACACGCCGCGCGCCCGCAATCGCTCGATCAGGGCGCGCGAGGTCGGATCGGCGACGTACGCCGCTACGGACGCGGCGATGATGTCGCCGATGCCGCGCACGGCCCCCAGCTGCTCGGGGGTGGCGGCGATGATCGTATCCATGCGGCCGAACTGCTTCGCCAGCAGCTGCGCCGCCTGCGCCCCGACATGGCGGATGCCAAGTCCGAACAGCAATCGCGACAACGGCTGCTGCTTGGCCGCCGTGATCGCCACCACCAGATTGTCGGCGCTCTTCGTGCCGAACCGCTCGAGCGACACGAGCTGCTCCACCGTGAGGTCGAACAGATCGGCGACATCGGTGACGAAGCCGGCTTCGAGCAGCTGCTGAATGCGAGCGTACGAGAGCCCGTCGATGTCGAGCGCGTCCTTGCTCGAGAAATGCACCAGCCCTTCGAGCTGACGTCCGGGACAGGCGACGTTCGGACAGTAGGTCGCGACATCGTCGCCGTAGCGATGCGTTGGCGACTGGCAGCGTGGACAGTGTGTGGGCATCGTCCACACGCGCTCGCTGCCGTCGCGCCGTTCAGGTACGGGGCCAAGCACGTACGGGATCACATCACCGGCGCGCACCACCTGCACCCAGTCCCCGTCACGCAAATCCTTCTTCGCGATCTGATCGGCGTTGTGCAGCGAGGCATACGTGACCGTCGCCCCGCCCACATCCACCGGCTCGAGTACGGCAAACGGCGTGAGCACCCCCGTGCGCCCCACGCTCACGTCAATGCGGATCAACTTCGTGACCGCCATGTCGGGCGCGAACTTGCGGGCGATCGCCCAGCGCGGGGTGCGGTCGTTGCGCACGCCGAGTTCGTCCTGCAGCGACATGTCGTTCACCTTCACCACACCGCCGTCGATCGCGAAGCCAAGTTCGGCCCGCGTCGCGTGCTCCACGGTGTGCGCCCACGCCGAGACCTCGGCCATCGTCTGGCAGCGCGCGCGATGTGGCGCCACGGGGATGCCCCATGCGCTCAGCTGCTCGAGCAGCTCCCACTGACTGCGCACGGGGGCGTTGCCGTCGGGCAGCACGGCGGCGTATCCGAAGAAGCGCAACGGCCGCTGTGCGGTGATCGATGGATCGAGCTGCCGCAGTGCGCCGGCCGCCGCGTTGCGCGGATTCACAAACACCGGCTCGCCCGCCGCCACCCGCGCCTCGTTCATCTGCTCGAAGCCGGCGAACGGCATGTACACCTCGCCGCGGATTTCCATCAACGTGGGATGACGCTCACCCAGCAGCCTCAGCGGCACGCCGCGGATGGTGCGGATGTTCACCGTCACGTCTTCCCCCTCGGTGCCGTCGCCGCGCGTGGTGCCCGTCACCAGCACGCCGTCGCGATAGGTCAGCGCGATGGCCGCCCCGTCGATTTTGAGCTCGACCGTGTAGCCGCCCTTGTGCACCGACGCGCCCACCACGCGCTCGATCGACTGCTCGAAGGCGAGCAGCTCTGTATCGTCGAAGGCGTTGTCCAGCGAGAGCATCCGCACCAGGTGCCGATGGGTCTGGAACGCGCTTTGCACGGCCGCACCCACACGGAGCGTCGGAGAGTCTTCCGTTCGCAGTGTCGGATACTCATGCTCGAGGGCCTGCAACTCGCGGAAAAGCCGGTCGTATTCGGCATCGGCGAGGGTGGGACGGTCGAGCACGTAGTACTCGTGCTGCGCGCGGGTCAGCAGGTCGCGTAAATCCGCGGCGCGCTGCAGGGTGGAGGATGGAACGACACTCATGCGCGGAATGTATCTCTCGGGGGGAGAGGCGTCATCCGTTGCCGGTTGGGCGCCGGATGGGTTGGTGCGGGACAGCACGCGCAGGTCGAATACCACGGAATCATTTACGCGCCTTGGCGCGGGAGGATGCATGTTCAACAGCATCAAGCGGGATCGGGGCGAGCGACTGGATGGCCGTGCACTCGGGCTGGGACTGCTGATCGGTGCCGCGATCGGTGCCGGGGCGGCTTTGTTAATGGCGCCGGCCAGCGGCGAGCAGACCCGTCGTCAGCTGCGCCGTAACGCGCGACGGTTGGCGGAGCAGGGTGGCGACACGCTCTCCACCCTGTGGGATGATGCCGACGAGTCGGCCCGTCGGTTTGCGCGCCGGGGCATGAAGCAGGGCCGCAAGGCCGCGGTCCGCGTCCGCGAGCGGGCCCGCGAAGTCGCTCCGTGGTAACCGAGCGGCGCGCGTCTACCTGAGCTTCTTCAGCTCCTCGTCGGCGCTCTTGCGGTACTGATCGTCGTTGGCGTCCTGAAGCGGAGCGCGGAGTGCCGCCTGATAAGCGGCCCGTGCTTCGCTCCGGCGTCCGGCGTCGCGGTACACCCGGGCCAAGTCGAGATGGTGCACCAGCCGGTTGGGCTCCACCGCCACTGATAGTTCCATGTAGCGAATCGCTTCCGGCCAGCTGGCCGTGCCCAGCACCTGCCCGCCCAGAAATGCTCTGGCCATCGCGCGGGCAAACGCATTCAGTCGCACCACTTCGGCGTTCCAGACGCCGAGCACGTGCAATGCCCCCGGATGTTGCGGTTGTGACTGCAGCGCCTTGAGCGCCTCGTCGCGCACCTCCAGCGCATACTTCACCTTCTCGCGCGGGCTGGCGGCGAGCGCGGTGCGACCCACGGCACGCGCTAAGTGAAAATGCCCCTCGGCGTCGGCCGGATTGGCGGCCACCGCGCGCCGCGCGTAATCGGTGGCGCGCGCGTACAGCGCCGTCCGTATCGACACGTCCCGCTCGAATTCACCGAGATCGACGGCCTCGCGTGCGGCCTTCCAGAGCGCGGCGTACGACCGCGGTTCAGCCTGCACCGCGCGCTCGTAGTGCCCGAGTGCCGCACCGGTTCGCCGCGCGACGCTCTCGCGGTCGCCGGCAGTCAGCAGATCCACCACGGTCTGCGCCGCGAGCGGGCGTGGGACCAGCAGAAGCCCCGACAGCGTAACCGGTGCGCCTCCGACCAGGAGACTGATCACGGCACAGCGAGCGGTACGGGCGATGGCGATGTAGGTTGGCTGCATCATGAGCACTCAATGTTGGCACGCGCGCTGATCGAGCGAAAGCGCGACGGCGGTCGAATTACTCCCGCCGAGTGGCGCACGCTCATGTCGCAATACGCGACAGACGAGGTTCCGGACTATCAGATAGCCGCCTTGGCGATGGCCATCTACTTCAACGGGCTGGATCGCGACGAAATCGGCGCCCTCACCGAGGCTATGCTCCACAGCGGGGCGATGCTCGATCTCGACCATCTTACGATGGCGCGGGTCGATAAGCACTCCACCGGCGGCGTCGGCGACAAGGTGTCGCTCATCCTCGCGCCGCTGGTCGCCTGCCTCGGCGTGGCGGTGCCCATGATGTCGGGGCGTGGGCTCGGGCACACCGGCGGTACCCTCGACAAGCTCGAATCGATCCCCGGTTTTCGTACCGATCTTTCCCTGGCACGAGCCACCGAGCAAATCGAACGGATCGGCTGCGCACTGATCGGCCAGACGCGCGAGATCGCCCCCGCCGACCGGCGCCTGTATGCCCTCCGT
>CANGXK010000303.1 GCA_947457715.1 Gemmatimonadota bacterium | reverse complement strand
GTTCGTCCCAGATCAAGAACTGGACGTATCTGAGCTTGCAGCAGCGCTTCCGCTGGAATCGCTTGTTTGCGCAGGCGTTTCTGAACAGCAGCGACGCGGGGAACGATAACGCCTCCTCAGACAATGGCACGTTTTTGCTCCGCTCCGGTCAGCCGATTGTTGACCAGTCCCGCGTGGCATCAGCCCAGTTGCAGCATGGATTCGACCTTGGTGAGAAGCAGAGTTTCACGTACGGTGCGGACTACATCTGGACCAACCCACGTACGGCGAACACCATTAACGGCCGAAACGAAGATGTGGACAACGTCACCGAGTATGGTGCCTACATCCAGTCGTCCACGAAGCCCATCAAGCAGCTGGAACTGCTGCTCGCGGCCCGCGGTGATGCCAATAGCGTGATCGCCGGGCAGTTCTTCTCGCCTCGTGCGGCGCTCATTGTGAAGCCGTCGGCGAATCAGAATATCCGCTTCACCTTCAACCGGGCGTTCTCCACGCCGGGCAACTTTTCGTTCTTCCTGGATCTCATCCAGTCCCCGAACGCCGGTGGTTCGGGTTTTGACGTGGTCGCACGCGGAAATCCGCCGAAGCAGGGATTCCAGTTCAACCGGAGCTGCGGCACGGGAAGCGCGTTTGGCCAGTACTGCATGAAGTCGGCGTACACCTCGCAGGGCGCCTTTGTCGGTGCGTCTGCTGCGGCTGCATTCCCTGGTGCCATCCAAGCGCTCGCCCCGCGACTCACGCCCGGCATCGCGGGGGCGTTGCAGCAGGCTGGACTCCCGGCCAATATCGCCGCCTCCCTCGCGGCCGGTGCCGTGCAGTTTCTCGGCACGCGGACGCCGACCAACGCCGATCTCGCGACGCGCGTTTCGTACCTGACGTCGGCCACCACGGCCTTGCAGACCAGCGCGTTGAACGACATCGACCCCTTGCAGGCGTCGTTCAACAACACGTTTGAAGTGGGATACAAGGGGACCGTTGGCGGCAAGGTCACGTTCGATCTGGCGCTGTGGGGTCAGGAGCGTGGCGATATCGGCACGGCCGCGGCCCTCGCCACGCCGAACGTGTTCTTCGGGAACCCGCAGCAGCTTGGCGGCTACCTCGGTGCGCAGTTGGGTGCCAACCTCGGACCGCAGTTGGCCGGGCTCGGCCTCACCCCCGCACAGATCAACGCGATTGTGAGCGGCGTCGCGGGCGCCCTGACGCCCAGCGTCGCCTCGCTGCCGGTCGGCGTGGTGACCTTCGCCAACGGCAACTCGGCACCGAATGCCGTGTACGCCACGTACTTCACGTCGGCGGGTAAGATCTGGGTACGTGGGCTGGACCTCGCCACCTCCGTGGCGGCCACTGAGCGGATTACCGCCGATCTCTCGTACAGCTACCAGAGCCGCAATGTTTTCCAAGGCATCAACGGTGGCAACGGGCTCCCGTTGATGTCGAATTCCCCGAACTCGCGCGGCTCGCTCGGCATGGCCTATCGCAACGACAACAACGGCCTCGGCTTCGAACTGCGCACGCGCTACAACGAGGCGTATCCGGTGAATTCCGGTGTGTACGCGTCGAACTTCGCGTTCCCCATCGCCGCGGGGCAGACGGGGGCCACCCCTACGGCCTCTGGCGGTCCGGGACGGTGCTCGCCGGCACCGGCTGGCACGTTCTGCTACGAAAATGTGCCGGAAGCGTTCACGGTGGATGCCCAGGTCACCAAGCGCTTCAACTTTGGGGAGAACAAGCTGACGTGGTCGCTCAACGCGCAGAATATGTTCGACAACCGCATCCGGACCTTCCCGGGCGTGCCCGAGATCGGACGGATGGTCATGACGCGCATCCAGTACTCGTTCTAAGCGGCGGGTAGCAGCGACTCAGTCGCTGGCCATCGTTCTGAACAGTCTGGCAGGAAGGGGCGGCGCACCAGGTGCGCCGCCCCTTTCGCCATCTCCATTATCATTCGATATGATCCTGATCGATCCCAATGCCCGCCCCGTGATCGGACATCGCGGCAATCGCGCGCACGCTCCCGAAAATACGCTTGAGTCGTTGCAGGAGGCGGTGGCACTGGGGGTGGATGCTGTCGAGTTCGACGTGCAGGTCTCGAGCGACGGCGTGTTGCTGCTCATGCATGATCTCACGATCAACCGGACCACCAGCGGGTCCGGCACGGTCGCGACGCAGACCTTGGCAGCGCTCCGCGCGCACGACGCCGGCGCCCGTTTCACGGCCGATCGTGGACGCACCTTTCCATGGCGGGATCGCGGTGTCGTCATCCCAACCTTCGACGAAGTCGTCGAGGCGTTGCCGAGTACGCTGCCGATGATCGTGGAATTGAAGACGCCGGCTGCCTCGGCCGCCCTGCAGGCCGGAATCATTCGGCACAGCCTCCAGAAACGCGTCCTCGTGGCCGGCTTCGATCCCGCCAGCACCCAGCCGCTACGTGGGCAGGGCTTCGCGCTCGGCGCCAGCACACCGGATGTGGCCCGGTTGCTGTTGCCGTCGCTGCTGCAACGCCAGATCGCGACGCCGTGGTACCAGGCGCTCTGCATCCCGCCTGTACACAACGGCCTTCCGTTGCCGATTGCAGCAATCGCCCGCGCCGTCCGCCGTGCGAGCGTCGTCACGCACATCTGGACCGTGAACGCCCCGGCGAAGGCGCGGCGACTCTGGGAAATCGGCGTCCAGGGAATCATCACCGATGATCCGGCATCGATCCTCGCGGTGCGCCGCTAGATCGCCGGCGCACCGTGGCATGCCGTCAGGCGTTTGTTTGAGACGGCCCGCACGGTTCGGGTGACACACGATTCGGGCACTCGCCATATCGTGCGCCCATGACGAAACAACGACAGGCACTCGGGTTGCTGGGCGAACGCATCGCCGCCCGATGGATGCGACGTGATGGATGGGAGTTCGTCGCGCATCGCTTCCGTAGCGGGCATCGCGATATCGACCTCATCATGCGACGCGGAAACGATATCGCGTTCGTGGAAGTGAAGGCGCGTCGGGGCGACGCGTTCGGACACCCGCTCGAGGCGGTCCACTTCCGGAAGCGCCGGGAACTCGGCCGGAGCGCCCGTGTTTGGGTGGATCGACACGGTGCTCCGGAGCTGACTTATCGGTTCGATGTCGTCGGAATCCTCCTCGTCGGGCAAAATGTCCGGGTTCGACACGTCGAGAACGCGTTCCTACTGCCCTGAAAGCAGACAGTGCAAGGGAGTTGTCCACATCGAGGGTTCTTCGTATTTTATTCGGGTCTTGGCCCTGATCGCGTTCCCGGTAGATTCTTGCGAGCCGGGGCACGGCGGCTTCACCACTCACGACGGCGGTATCTATGGCGGGCACAGTGATGGCAGACGACAAGCGCAAGGCCCTGGCGCTCGCAGTCGCGCAGATCGAAAAGAGCTGCGGTAAGGGTTCGATCATGCGCCTCGGTACCGATTCCAAGGTGCGTGTCGAATCGATTCCCACAGGCGCGATCAACCTCGATGCCGCGATCGGCGTGGGTGGCATTCCGCGCGGTCGCGTCACCGAGATCTACGGACCGGAATCCAGCGGCAAGACCACGCTCTGCCTGCACGTCGTGGCGAACGCCCAAAAGCTGGGTGGCGTCGCGGCCTTCATCGACGCCGAACACGCGCTCGATACCGAGTACGCCAAGAAGCTGGGTGTCGACGTGGAGAACCTGCTGATCTCTCAACCCGACACCGGCGAGCAAGCACTTGAGATCTGTGAGATCCTCGTGCGCTCCGGCGCCGTCGATGTCATCGTGATCGACTCCGTCGCGGCGCTCGTGCCCAAGGCGGAAATCGAAGGCGACATGGGCGACTCCCATGTCGGTCTGCAGGCGCGCTTGATGAGTCAGGCGCTCCGCAAGCTGACCGGCGCCATCGCGCGCTCGAAGACGTCTGTGATCTTCATCAACCAGCTGCGCGAGAAGATCGGCGTC
>CANGXK010000302.1 GCA_947457715.1 Gemmatimonadota bacterium | reverse complement strand
GGTGGATCCGCTGGTCTGGCTGCGCGGACAACGCTAGAAGCTGATATGCTTGGGGATGCCTGCCAAGAAAGCCGCCCGTGCGGTGCCCGCCCCTGCGGCCCCCGCGAAGAAGGTGTCCACCCGTAAGGCGCCGTCGCCGCCTGCCCCGTCGATTGCCGCGCCCATCGTGGTGGATGCCGGTGACTGGACCAGAGATCGCGCCCCGCTCGGCGCGCATGTGTCGATCGCCGGGGGCACCTGGGAGGCGGCGGCGCGAGCGCGTGAGATCAGCGCGACCGGTGCGCAGCTTTTTACCAAGCAGGCGAACCGTTGGCTCGAGCGCGACATCGACGACGCGGAATCTGCTCGCTATCGCACGGCCATGACGGAGACGAAGGTGCGCTGGACGTGCGCGCATGATTCGTATCTCATCAATCTCGCCTCGCCCGATGATGCGCTGCGGGCGCGCTCGGTGGAAAGCTTCAGCGCAGAATTGCGCCGGTGCCATGCGCTCGGGCTCGACGCGCTGGTGTCGCACCCGGGCAACTTCATGGACGACCGTGCGAGCGGGATCGCGCGCAACGCCGAGGGCATCACCGCCGCGCTCGAAGCTGAAGTCGGCCCCACGCGTTTGCTGATGGAACTCACCGCCGGTCAGGGCACCGTGCTGGGCTCGACGTTCGAGGAGATGGCCGACCTGCTGTCGCGCATCCCGGCCGGGCTACGGAGTCGGGTGGGCGTGTGCCTCGACACCGCGCACATCTGGGCCGCCGGCTACGATCTGGTCACCGACTACGACGGCGTGTTCGCGACGTTCGGTGACCTGATCGGCTTCGAGACCCTCGGCTGCCTCCACCTCAACGACTCGAAGGCCAAGCTGGGCTCGCACCTCGATCGCCACGAACTGATCGCCGAAGGCACGATCGGCGAGCAGGCATTCCGTCGCATCATGACCGACGAGCGGATGGCGACGATTCCCAAAGTGATCGAGACGCCCAAAGGGGATACGCCGGCGGAGACGGACGGGCGGATGCTGCGGTTGTTGCGAGGGTATGCGGCGGGGTAAGTCGAAACTGGCTCTGTAAACTGCGAACTCCCTAGGAAGCAGGGGGGAAGGTATCAGGAAGCAGGAGGCAGGTGAACCACGCGCGGTTACTGCCTCCTCTTTCCTGATACCCTCCCCCCTGCTTCCTAGGGAGTTCGCCGTTCGTCAGAACAGCAGTTTATACACCACGCTCAAATTTCGTCCCGGATTGAACGCGAAGCTCTTGATCCGGCTGGTCGCGTCGCGGTACTGCTCGTCGAGTGCATTGTCCACGCGCAGCGTGAGCGAGTGCACCTGACTGCTCTTCACCGTGAACAGCCACGTGGCGCTCAGATCCAGCAGTGTGTACGCGTCGGTGGTCAGATCGAGATCGTCGCCACTCACGTTATCCTGCGCGAACACGCGGCGCACATCGCCGCCGGCGGAGACGCGGCCGTTGTCGTAGCGCAGTGAGGCGCCGAGGCGTCCGGCGGGGATGTACGGGAGATTGTCGTCGCTGTCGCGGATCTTGGCGCGTACATAGTCACCCATCAGGCCGCCCACGAAGCGATGCACGAGCTTCGTTTCGATCTGGCCTTCGACGCCGTACATCGCGGCGTCGCGCTGCAGGAAATTCACGAGCGGCACCGCATCGCCATCAACGTCCTCCGTGCCGGTGGCGGTCGGGACGATGTACTGGTCGATCAGGTTGTAATACGTGTTGAACTGGGCGAAGGTGCGCGGCGTCTGCGCGCGGAGGCCGGCCTCGAAGCCCGTGCTCTGTTCCGGCTTGAGCGCGGCGTTGCCGACATCGAAGGTTCCGACGGCGGCGTGAAAGCCGTTCGCGAACAGCTCTTCGACGGCAGGCGCACGGAAGCCCCGGGACATATTGGCGGTAAACGACACGTCGGTAGTGACGGGGACGCTCAGGCCGAGCGATGCGGCCATGTTGTCGAACGTGCGGGACTGCGCATCACCGAAACGGGCGGCTTCCTCACCGGGCTCCGTCGCGATGGTGAAGCGATCGTAGCGCGCACCGAGTTGCAGGCGCGGGGTATGATCTTCCGGCGCGCCCATGCCGAGCGGCAGCTCTTGGAACAGGAACGCGGCCACATTGTTGTTGGTGGAGCCCGGCACGAACGCTTCCTCACCGACCGGACGGTATTCGCGGAACAGCCCCTGCACGCCGACCGCACCGGTCATGCGGCCGACCTGTGTGCGACCGGTGACATTGACCGTCTGGGTGTTGAGCTTGAACTGTGTGCCGATCGCGCCATCGGGCTCGATCTCGTTATGCGAGTACCACTGCGACGTCCCGTCGACGCGCAGGGTCGCGATCGGCGCATAACCGGTGCTGATCGTGGATTGCAGCGCCGCCATGCGACGCACGCCGTCGATGCGGATGCCTTCGTCGCCCGCGGGATGCGGCAGTCCGTATTCGAAACCCATCTGGCGATAGACCACGCCGACGGTGCCACGACCACCAACGAGTCCACCGCCGAGGGCGAACTGATTTGTCCCGCCGTTCGTGTTGGGCTGCGCGTCGCCACCGCCGACCCGCATGTTCTCGAACTGGCGGAAACCGCCTCGGGCGGTCAGCGCGAACTGCTTCGTCACCGGGATCGTGATGCCGACCGCGCCGACTCCACCGGGGGTGACGCTCTCGCCCTGTCCCATCACGTAGCCGGTGGCACCCGCCGGAATGCTGGTCGGGATATCCGACGAAATCACGTTGACTACGCCACCGATCGCGTTGTTGCCATACAGCAGCGAGGCCGGGCCACGAATGACTTCGATGCGCTCGGCCGTGCTCGGGTCGACGGCATTCATGTGGTCGGCCGCTCCAGCCGATAGGTCACCGGCGCGCTCGCCATCCTGCAGGACCAGCACGCGCTCGCCGGTGAGGCCGCGAATGACCGGGGTCGACGCCATCGGACCATTGAATCGCGTCGACATGCCGGGTTCCTTCGACAGCGTCTGTCCGATCGAGGTGCTGAGGGCGCGCTGTAGTTCCTTGCCCGAGAGCTGCACCGTGGCTTGGGTCACGTTCAGCGGGTCGGTACCGGTTGGCGTGGCCGTCACGTTCACGCTCGACAAACGTACCGTGGACACGCGCATCGTCACCGTGACCTGCACGTCGGCCATGCCGACCGTGACGACTTCGTGCGCACTGGAGTATCCGATGCGGATGAAGTCGAGATGGTAGGTGCCGGGAGGAAGCCCACGGATTTCGAAGCGTCCACGATCGTCGGTGATCGCGTTGCGGTTCGCTCCACTCACCACGATCTGCACGTTCGACAGCGGCGCGCCAGCCGTGTCCTTGACCATGCCACTCACCACCGATTGGACGGCTGCGGTCGACGCCAGCGAGGCCGCCTCACCGCGCGCCGGGACACTCGCGATCGCGAGGGCGGCCACCACCAGAGGGGCAAACAACGAGAAGGCGGGACGCAGGCGCGTGCGACGGCCTACGACCGGACGCGGCGCACTCGCGACAGCGACCGCGCGGCGCAAAAAGTTCGGTAACATGACAACTCCAGAAAGTGATGTGCGCGATGCGTCGACATGACGCCATCGCGTGGTCCGGGGCCATGCGCAGGGCATGGCCGACAACTCAGACCGACATCACCGGAGGAGCACGTTGGGAGGCGGTGCCGCGCCATGCGCTTTCACAGCGCGTGACGTGCACACTGGCCGGCGCGATGGCGCGCGCCGCCGCGATGGGCGTGCGCGGAGGGGCGGGCTGCGTACCGTTCGGTCCGGTCGCGACGCTGCACAGCAGACAGTCGTGCCCGTGCACCAGCACACAGCCGGAGCCCGTCTCCGACTCCATGTGCACGTACGCTTCGCGCCTGTCGAGGCGCCACGCATCGGCCACCGACGACACGGCCGGCCCCATGACCTGAAACCAGGCCAGCAGGAACAGGAAGCGCGTGAGCAACGGGGAGCGCGAGCGT
>CANGXK010000301.1 GCA_947457715.1 Gemmatimonadota bacterium | reverse complement strand
GACGGGCCCTTCGTCGTTGTGGTGCGCGCCCGGACTTATTTACCCGTCGGCCAGACCACGCCCTGATTGCCGCGCTTCACCTGACCGATGCCCTTGTACCGGAACTTCTGCAGGCGCTTGCCCTCATAGGTCTCGGTGGTGTAGATGTTGCCCTTGGAGTCGGTCGCGATGCTGTGCACGGCGAAGAACTGGCCGGGTTGCCGCCCGCCGTCGCCGAAGCTGGTGAGGACTTCCAGCGACTGCCGGTCGATCACGTAGACGCGCTCGTTCTTGCCGTCGGCCAGATACAGATACTTCTGGGCCGGGTCTTTCGAGAAGGCGATGTCCCACACCGAGCCGTCGCCACGCGTGGCCGGCGCGATGCGTACTTCCTTCACGAACTTGCCGTCCTTCTGGAACACCTGGATCCGATCGTTCGGACGGTCGCACACATACACCATCCCATCGGTGGTGGGCTCGGCGCAGTGCACCGGATTGCGGAACTGCTGTGCCAGCGGCGCGGACGGATCGTACGGGGGCATGCGGGCGTCGTCGGGCTTGTTGCCGTAGGCACCCCAGAAGCGCTTGACCTTGCCCGTGTTCATGTCGAGCACGGCCACGCGCTTGTTGCCGTAGCCGTCGGCGACATAGGCCTCACTGGCCTTGCTGTCGAACGTGAGCTTGGCCACGCGACCGAAGTGCGTGCTGTCGTTGCTGGCCGATCCCTGGCCGGGCGTACCGTATTGGGCCAGAAACTTGCCGTCGGGGGAGAACTTCAGGATGTGCGAGTCGGTGGGGCCGTTGCCGCCGATCCAGATGTTGTCCTTGTCGTCGACGGCGACACCATGGTTCGAGCCGGGCCACACGTAGCCCTCACCCGGTCCACCCCACCCCTTCACCAGATTGCCCTCGGGGTCAAACTCGAGGATCGGCGGCGCGGCCGCGCAGCATTCCGCGATCGGCGGCTTGGCGTTCAGGCCCGCCTCGGTGCGCTGGTTCAGCGTGGAGTCGCCGCGGTGGATGATGAACACATGGTCTCGGCTGTCGACGCCGACGCCGATCACCGAGCCCAGGATCCAGTGGTTGGGCATCGGCTTGGGCCACACCGGATCGACCTCGAACCGCGGGGCCTGCACCGTCTGCCGGTCGGTGGCACGGAGCGACGCCTGCGCGACACCCAGGGCGCCGATCGTCACCGTGAGGGCCGTCCAGCGCAGCGTCTTGCGCGTCATCATCATCAGCGTCTCCTTATGGGGGCCCCCGTGTGGATTCCGGGGCGGGATGGTATGTTCGGTTGAATGCGGCCGTGCCGCGAACACCTCTTTAGTAACTCTGCATCTCCCGCCTGTCCAGAGAATCGCCGCCCGCTTCACGATGCCCTTGCGCTACTTCCTGCTCGCTCTGCTGCTGATCATCGTGCCCGGGCATCGTGCGCATGCGCATGAAGTGCCGGCCCGCGTCGTCGTGCGCACCTACGTGAAGCCCGACGGCGCGCGCGTGCGGGTGCTGGTGCGTGTCCCGCTGGAGAGCATGCGTGACGTGTCGTTCCCCATGCGTGGTGCCGGGCTGCTCGACGTGGCGCAGGCCGGGCCGACGCTGCGTGACGCGGCACAACTGTGGATTGCCGACGGGCTCCGCCTGCGGGTTGGCGATCGTGCATTGGCGGCGCCGCAGGTCGTGGCCGTGCGTGCCGCGCTGCCCAGCGATCGCGCCTTTGATTCATACGATGGGGCGCTGCGTGCCGTGGAGCACTCGCCGTTGCCATCCGAGACCGAGATTCCGGTCGGGCAGGTGATGCTCGAGGTGCTCCTCGACGTGCCAACGGCGGGCATCGTGGTGGGCGACGATACGGATCTCGTGCTCGAACCCAAGTGGGCGCACCTTGGGCTTCGCACAACGACGGTGGTCACGCTGCTGTTGAGCCGCGGCACCGAGCGGGTGATCACGTTCGATGGTGATCCGGGCGCGGTGCGGCTCGATCCGCGCTGGTGGCAGTCGGCCGGGCGGTTCGTGCTCTCGGGCATGGAGCACATGTTCAGCGGCATCGATCACCTGCTGTTCGTGCTCTGCCTGGTGCTCCCAATTCGCGCCATACGTCCGCTGGTCGGGGTGATCACGGCCTTCACGATTGCGCATTCGATCACGCTGGTGGCGTCGGCCATGGGCTTTGCGCCCACCGCGCTCTGGTTTCCGCCGCTGGTGGAAGTGCTGATTGCCGGTTCTCTCGTGTATCTGGCGCTCGAGAACATCGTGGGCGCCCGGGTGCAACATCGCTGGATCGTCGCCTTTGCGTTCGGCCTGGTACACGGCTTCGGATTCTCCGGGGCCTTGCGCGATCAGTTGCAGTTTGCGGGGTCGCATCTGCTTACGTCGCTGGCTGCGTTCAACGTCGGCGTGGAGCTGGCGCAGGTGGCGGTGCTGGCCATCGCGGTACCTACGCTGCGCTGGCTCTTTGCGCGCGCCGTGCCCGAGCGCATGGGCGTGATCATCGCGTCGGCGTTCATCACGCATGACGCGTGGCATTGGCTTTTGGAGCGGGCGGCCACGCTGCGCACGTACCGGTTTACGCCACCGGTGCTCGATGCGCTCTTTTGGGCGGACGTGCTGCGGGGAGCGATGGGCGTGTTGATCGTGCTCGGGGTGGCGTGGGGAATCTCTGGCCTGATGCGTCGCCTGTCCGGCGTGCGTGCGGCGTCGACGACCGCGTCGACGGCGGTCACGGGTTTGCTCCTGCTGCTTTCGGTCGCGTCGCTGGTACCGCGCACGAGTGAGGCGCAGGCGCCCAAGTCGACCATGCAGGGCGTATACACGATCGCGCAGGCCACCAAGGGCAAAAATGTGTTCAACGGCGCCTGCCTGGGCTGTCACACCACGGCGTCGCATATGGGCGCGGCGTTCGAGGTGCGGTGGTTCGGGCGGCCGCTGTCGGAGCTGTTCGGCTACCTCAGCAACCTGATGCCCAAGTCGGCGCCGGGTACGCTCACCGAAGATGAATACGTGTGGGTCACGGCCTACATCCTCAAGCTGAACGGCATGCCGGCCGGCAAGGTGGAGTTGAACGCCGAGCCGGATTGGTTGAAGGCCGTGCGCATCGATGCGTCGCCAGGCAACGCTCCCGGCAATGCCTCGGATCATGCGCTCGCGACATTGGAAGATCGTTGGGAAGTACGCAGGTTCAGACTCGTCCCGCAGTTTTGACGGAGATCATCAGATGATGCAACGCAGGACCAGACGGCTCGTCGGCTTCGCGCTCGTCGCGGGTGCCGGAATTATTGGCGCCACGTTTACGCGCGTCGCTCCCACGGTGGCGCAACAGGGCAAGCCCCTCGTACGCGGCAACGCCTACGGTGAATGGCGGCATTGGGGGGCCGACCAGTGGAGCACCCGCTACTCACCACTCGAGCAGGTGAACGCCGGCAACTTCGACTCCTTGCAGGTGGCGTGGGAGTGGAAGGCCAGCGCGTTCGGCAAGGACGAGTACTATCGCACCACGCCGATCTTCGCGAACGGCCGGTTGTTCACGGTGGCGAGCACGCGCCGCGTGGCCACCGCACTCGATCCGGAAACCGGCGAGACGCTGTGGATGTACCGCCTCGACGAAGGCATCCGCTGGCAGAAGGCGCCGCGTCAGTTTGCCGGCCGCGGGTTGTCGTATTGGACCGACGGACGCATCGAGCGCGTGTTGCTGGTCACGCCGGGCTATCACCTGATCTCGCTCGATGCGAAGACGGGCAAGCCCGATCCGCTGTTCGGCAAGAACGGCGTGGTCGACCTGATGGACGGTCTGGGCTATCCGATGGTGCCGCTGGCCGTTGATGACTCGGGGCCGCTCATCATCTCCGACGCGGCGCCGATGCGCAAAGCGAAGCCGGGCGAGCGGTGGGACCCGGTGAAGAAGATCGGTGCTGACGGGACCGTCGGTCTCGATCCGGCTGCAGGGCAGATTGCCGCCAGTTCGCCGGCGATGGTGGTCGGCAACATGATCGTGTTGGGGAACT
>CANGXK010000300.1 GCA_947457715.1 Gemmatimonadota bacterium | reverse complement strand
CGTTGACCACCTCGCCCGTCATTGGCATTTCGATCCGTGGCGGAAAGACGGCGATGCCGTCACCACCCAGGGAATGGTCGGCGGCAAGAAGGTCAAGCTCGTCAAGCCGCAGACGTTCATGAACCTCAGCGGCGCCGCCCTCCGACCGTATCTCAAGCGCGAAGGCTGGAAAGCCGCCGACGATCTCATGGTGATCGTCGACGAAGTCGCCGTGCCCGCCGGCGAGTATCGCCTGCGCGCGGCGGGCAGCCCCGGTGGACACAATGGACTCAAGAGCATCGAGGCCCATCTCAAGTCGCCGACCTATCCGCGCCTGCGCATCGGCATCAAGCCGGTCGATGACCGCCGGCAGATCGGCGATCTCGCCGACTTCGTGCTGCACACCATGCCGCGCGACGAACGGGAGCTGGTGGAAGCGCTCTATCCGCGCATGATCGCCGCCCTCGAACTGTGGATCGCCGACGGCACCGAGAAGGCCGTGAGCGCGATGGGGCGGTAGGGCGCGTTCGGCTCGTGCCCTACCGTCGGGCGTTGATATGCTGCTTGGTCCAGAGCACGACCACCGCGCACTGATTGCCTGCCGTCTGGAAGCGCGCCGGCGCCTGCATCTCGTTGTTGAAGATTTCGACGGCGGCGATTTCATCCTTCGGCAGGCGGGCAATCATGTTGTCGAGGGTGTTCGGCTCACGCACGCCGTTCACCCACAACGACGCCATGCAGTCGCCGCGACCACGGATCACGAAGTCGCCCGGCGCGCGTCCCATCTGGGTACGAATCCCCGGCAGCAGATCGAGCGCCTGACGGGTGCGATCGTACTTCGCGAAATGCGTGGAATCCACGAACCGGCCCAGCCCTGAAATCCTCCGTTCGTCGAGCTCCGTGGCGTCGCGTGACTTGATGCGCGTGGAGCGGATGTTGACCTGCTCCACCAGCGTGCCCTTCTCCAGCAGGACTTCGAGCCCTGTCACACCCTTTTCCAGTACGTCGAGCTGCTTGGCCACCGTCACGTAGCCGATCTTGCGCGCCGACACCATGCGGCTGCCGGTCGGCACATTGTTGATCGTGAAGCGTCCGTTGGGGCCCGACATGATCTCCGTGGCAAAACCGCCGAAGGTCACCATCGCGGCCGGCACCGACGCGCCCTTCTCGTCGACCACGCGTCCCTGCACCGTTGCCGTGGCCGTCGGGCCGCCGGTGGCGCCGAGGACCAGATCGACGCGGCGCAGCGAGGCGGCGTCGGCGTCGACCAGCACGTTGTCGGTGCGGTACTGCGACGACGAGGCCACCAGCGCCGCCGGACCGAACTCCTGCACGCCACAAAAGATGTAGCTGCCCAGCGAGTCGCTGCGCACCGTCATCGACTCGAACTTGGGCGTCGTGTCGAGCAGGCTCTTCACCGCCTGCCACTGCAGCACGAGGCCGACGCCCGCCACGCGGGTGGCGCCGTCGGCGGCTGTCGTGGAGCCGAAGAGAATGCCGCCCATGCCGTTCGCGGGGCGACGCTGTCCCACGCACAGCCGGGCCCACGCCGTGTTCATGCCGGGCGTCGCGATGATCGGTCGTTCCCACGGCCCGTCGCCGGCCGGGCGCGTGGCCGTGAGCTCACCAAGGCCGAGGCGATCGGCCCGCTCGTGGAACGCCACCAGGCGCATCACGCGCATGCGGCTGTAGATCGTGAACCGCCCAAGGGAATCACTGGCGGCCGTCTCACCGCCCGGCTCCGCCGTGATGAGCGCGCCGGCCATCGGACGGAACGCCAGGCTGTCGTACGCCAGCCCGCGAATCGTGTCCGGTCGCTGCGACACCGGCGCGACCTGCGCGCCCAACGACGGTGTGGCCATCAGCTCCGCGGTCACGATCGACGACACGGCGACCGCCTGCCAGAATCCACGACGTATCACGCGATATCCCTGAAGAGTGTTCCTGGTCGATCAGCCGGATTCGGGATCCGGATTCGGGACCAATCAATGACGAATGGTTGATCGGGACGAGCCCGTCGCGCAACGTTCCTCCATGCTACCCCAATCTCTGCTTCGCAGCTTGCTCTTGGCCAGCGCCGTGCTCCTCGGCACGGCGTGTGGCACCGACGACGGTCAACTGACGGCATCGTCTACCGCCATCCTCGGCGCCGTCGAAGAGATTCCCAGCCCCGCCCCCGCCAGCAGCAAGACGCCCCTCATCATCGCAGGCGACAACGGCAGCGCCTATCTCTCGTGGACCGAACAGCGCGCCGACTCCTCGTTCGCGATCCGCCTCGCGAAGTGGAATGGTACGACCTGGGATTCGTCACGCACGATTGCCGCCGATCGCCCGTTCTTCGTGAATTGGGCGGACTTCCCCGCGATCACGAAGCTCGGCAACGGCGACCTTGCCGCGCATTGGCTCGAGCGCGAAGACACCGGGAAGTACGCCTACGGCATTCGTACCGTGCGCTCGCGTGACGACGGGCGCACATGGAGCGCGCCGGTCACGCCGCACACCGACGGGCTGGCCGCCGAGCATGGCTTCGTGTCGCTCTGGGCCGACGGGGGCCGCAACCTCGGGCTCGTGTGGCTCGACGGTCGCAAGAGTGCCATGAAGGACTCCACGCGGGAGATGACCGTACGCACCGCCTCCGTGCGGGACGACGGCACGATTTTCAAGGAAGCGGTGCTCGACGCGCGCAGCTGCGACTGTTGCCAGACGGCGACCGCCAAGGGCACGCTGGGCCGCGTCATCGTGTATCGCGATCGCTCGGACACAGACATCCGCGACATCGCCATCGTGCGGGAACTGGTGGGTGGGTGGAGTCCGCCCGTGCTCGTGCACGCCGACGACTGGTACTACCCGGGATGCCCCGTGAATGGCCCGCAGGTGGCCGCCAGCGGCAAGACCGTGGTGGTGGCCTGGTACACGGCCGCCCACGACACGGCGCGCGTGCTGGTGGCCACCTCGACCGATGGCGGCGCCACCTTTGGCGCGCCGGTGCGGATCGACGAAGGGGACCCGATCGGCCGCGTGTCGATCGTACTCGACAGTCGGGCCGAGCCGATCGTGGCCTGGCTCGAACAGCGCACGACGGATGAAGCCGAAGTGCTGGTGCGCCGCGTGACCGGCGCGACCGTTGGTGAAACCCGGAGTCTGGCCCGCACGTCAGGAGCACGGCAAAGCGGCTTCCCGCGTCTCGCGGTGCTGCGCGATACCCTGTTGGCAACCTGGACGACCACGCAACCCGCACCGCAGGTGCACGTGGCGCGTCTTCCTCTTTCGTCGAGTGCCCGATGAGTTCTGTGGTATTCCGTGCGGTGCAGCGCGCCGCGTCGATCGGCACGCTGGTGGTGGCCGGTGCGATCAGCGCTGGTCCCCTGTCGTCGGTCGTGAGCGCGCAGGACGCGCCCAAGTCGCAGCCGGTCGCCACCGCGCCGGTGCCGCGCACCGCATTGCCGCTCAAGCACGCGCCGCGCCCCACCAAGGGCGCCATCACGGCCGATGACCTCATGACGCGGCTGTACATCTTCGCCGACGACTCGCTGATGGGTCGCGACGCCGGCACCGAAGGCAGCTTCAAGGCCACCGAGTTGCTGGCCCGCGAAGCCAAGCGGCTCGGGCTGCAGCCGGCCGGTGACAGCGGCACGTTCTTCCAGACGCTGCCGCTCAAGAGCAAGAAAGTCGACCCGATGTCGTCGTTCATCGCCGGCGGCGCGTCGCTCGAACTCGGCAAGGAGTGGGGCTTCAAGAGCGGCAGCACGCTCACCTTTAGCGACACGCCGGTGATCTTCGGAGGCCTCATGGGTGACGCCGTGTCGCTGAGCCCCGAGCAGGTCGCGGGCAAGCTCGTCGTCCTCACCGTGCCGCTGTCGCAGGCCGGCGTCCAGCAGGCCGTCGAGGGCGATGTCGATGTACCCACCGGTGCCGCCGGCATCATCCTCGTCGTGCCGCAGCAGGCGGCCGGCGTGTTCGGCTACGTGCTCCGCCCCGGCGTCTTCGTCGACGATCCGGCCTT
>CANGXK010000299.1 GCA_947457715.1 Gemmatimonadota bacterium | reverse complement strand
GCGTTCGCACGTGTACGCACGTCAGCGAGACGTATGGGGATCTCGGCGAGTACCGCATCGAGTTCGCGTTGTTCACCGGCACGCAGGCGCACGCGAGCCAATGTTGAAGGCTCCATGCCGATTCGCAGGGCAACCACCTCGACCGAATCGGTGCCGACGGCTAGTCGGTACCGTCCGAGCCGTGATGTGACCACACGGGATATGACGTTCCCGTCGGCGGCCCGTCGCGCGACCACCAAGACGCCAGCGGCGCCGGCGCCGGCTCGCTCATAGCGCAACGTGCCTGAGAGTTCCTGAGCCTGCACGCTTCGCGCGTCCGTGACGGCGAACGCGACGACAGCAATTGATGTCAGGATCGATCGCGATGCTGAGGATCCACGGGTCGCCATTATCGCCGCGGTCCCGTCCAGATGGCGACCAGGCCGCATGAACCACGATTGGTGAGCGGGATCAACTCGGCGGGAGCGTTCGCCGTCGAAGGATAAATCTCCATCGCCATCACTTCGGCCACGCTGAGCACCTCGTCAATCGATTGATCTCGCAGGGCACGGCCATCGACCAGCACTTCCATCAGGCAACCACCGCGACCGGTCAGCACGACCGGACGGCTACGGCCGACCGTGACAAACTGGCGTCCGTAAAACAGCTGCGTGAGGACGCCCGCTTGGCGCTGCTCCAATTCTTCCGGCGTCACGAACTCACCACGATACGAACCGGAGGCCGCACGTCGCACCCGGGCGTAGAAGCCCGTCAACTCGAGCGGCGTCCGAGACTCGGCAACGGTACGAACCGTGTCGAGCGTGCTGCCGGTGCTGAGCAATCGTACAAACAGCGTACCATCGGCACCCCGCGAGGCAACGCTGTCGAACGGAGCATACCCGATGCGCCGTGCGCTGACGCGAGCGCTGCCATACGTCGTGCGCATGCGCACCAAACCCGCGCTATCGCTCACTGCAGGCGCGTCGCGACCAACCTGCACCAACGCATAGGGAATTCCTCGCCCAGTCGCGTCGATCACGCGCAGTGAGTCTTGTCCGGAGGCGACTCTCCCTGCCCCAGCCGTCAAGCCGATTGCCGCCAGAAATCGAATAGCCGGGAGCGGCATCTTGATTCGCGTCACCAGGAGCACAGCTGACCACCTCGAGCGAAACGCCGTGGGCGCACAATAGGTGTTACCAGTCCCTATGCATCAGTTCAGACTGCAACCTGACGGCTACGATATGCCACGCACCGTAGCCTGTCCACCTACTTGTTCAGGGGACTCCCCACGTTCCACCTGCCCGTTGCCGCCTTGATGCCAAGTACCACCAGCGACGCACCGAGGCCGATCCACGGGCCGGTGAGCGGCAGCAGGAGCACCGGGAGAAAACTCCAAAACTGGAAGGGATACACCGCCAGGCTCTCGTCGCCGAGTGCTGCAAGGACACGGTGTACCGGATAGCTCTCGCCCCGATCATCGCTGGAAATCGATCGCATTGAGCGTGTGCCGTCGGACTGAATCGAGACGAGATCCACTTCCAGTCGGCTTGCCGGTGAACGGAGTCGCCCAATCAAGAGAAATGATCGATTCGTGGTCTTCTCGGTAAAACGCTGGACCGTAATCCATCGGTGGTATCGGCCGAGGTCATCCCGTCCGGCTCTGACCTCGGCCATCCCTGGTGCAAGCACGACCGTGTCGTTCACCAACACGGACGCCTCGGCGGATTGACGGTTCTCCGGCCAGTCTTTCAGGTGGGGCAGTGCATCGACGATGCGAACAGACTGCCCGACGAATGCAGCCGGTAACGACAGCAAGGGCTCGGACTCAAACGCTTCACGACCGTTGCTGTAGAAAAAGGTCTCGCGCACTTGCTGCGTGACCGACACGGCGGACACGCCGAGCAGGAGCAATACGGCCCACGTACTTTCAGAAAAGCGACGCATGAATGACCCATTGGCGTCTGACACCGACTCGTTAAAGTATTCCTGAACAGTACTCGTCGCACACGCGGAGCAGATCCGTGTTGTTACCGTGCAATCCGTACATCCGTGTTCCGGCTGTTGGCGATCTGTCCGTAACACGGCCGGTGGTGAATGGGCACAATCGAAACCGCCAGAACACGGATGCCACCGATCACACCGAACCAACACGGATAAGCCGTTCGGCGCGAGAAGGGCCATCGCAACGCACCGACGCATCGCTGTTGTGTTGTTCAATCAAAAATGCAGCGCCGTCGGGTCAGCGACGTGCTTCGTCGCACACCCGGAGCAGATCCGTGTTGTTTCGGTGTATTCCGTATATCCGTGTTCCGGCTGTTTGCGACCTGTCCGTAACACCACCAGTGGCAAACTGGCACGATCGTAACCGCCAGAACACGGATAGCACCGATCACACTGAACCAACACGGATAAGCCGTTCGGCGTGCCGCCAACCGCCGCCATACTGTCCCATGCCAGCCAGCACCCATCGCGACAACATTGCGGGTCGCCACGGCGTAGCCCATAGTTGGTCCCGCCCGCGTTTTCCCGGGCGATGTCGGTCCACCTATGCTCACCTTGCCCATGCGAAATATTCGCGTCCTTGCCCTCGGTGCCGGTTTGTCCGGCCTGATGGCCAGTCCGCTGGCCGCACAGACGCCTGTGCCGCCCAAGGCCTCCGTCGACGATGCCGTCATCAATGCCCTGCGGTGGCGCAACATCGGTCCCGCCAACATGATGGGACGGATCGTCGATATCGAAGGCATCGCGTCGCCCTCGAAGACGTTCTACGTGTCCACCGCTGGCGGCGGTCTGTGGAAGAGCACCAATAACGGCACCACGTTCAAGGCCGTCATGGACACGGCCCGCGTGTCGTCGGGTGGTGATCTCGCGATCGCCCCGTCGGACACCAACGTGATCTACTGGGGCACCGGCGAGGCGAATTCGCGGAATTCCATCTCCCCCGGGGGCGGCATCTACAAGTCGGCCGACGGTGGCAAGTCGTGGACGTTCCTCGGCCTCGCCGACACGCGCTCGATCGGTCGGATTCAGGTGCACCCCACCGATCCCAACACCGTGTGGGTGGCGGCCCTTGGTCATCCCTGGGGACCGAACAAGGAACGCGGGCTCTACAAGACCACCGACGGCGGCAAGAACTGGCGTCTGGTCAAGTTCATCGACGAGAAGACGGGCTTCGTGGATGTGCAGCTCGATCCGCGCAACGCGAACACCGTGTGGGCCTCGAGCTACGAGCGCGTGCGCGGGCCGTACTTCCTGAAGTCGGGCGGCACCGGCTCGGCGCTCTGGAAGAGCACCGACGGCGGCGAGACGTTCGCCGAAGTGAAGGGCGGCGGATTTCCGGCCACCACCAAGGGACGCATCGAGATCGCCATCGCGCGCTCGAACCCCGACGTGATGTACACCATGGTCGAAGCCGACACGGCGCCCAATCTCAAGAAGGACGCCAAGGTCGCGCCGCAGAAGCGCCCCAGTGGCTTGTATCGCTCCGAAGACGCCGGCAAGACGTGGGCGTATATGAGCCCCGAGAACACGCGTCCGTTCTACTACTCGCAGGTGCGCGTCGATCCGAAGGATCCGAACCGCGTGTACTGGTCGTCCACGCCGGTGAAGTACTCGAGCGACGGCGGCAAGACGGCCGGCAGCACCACGGAAGGCATTCACGTGGACCATCACGCCATGTGGATCGATCCCAACGACTCGCAGCGCATCATCGTCGGCAACGACGGTGGTATCGGCGTGTCGAACGATCGCGGTGGCAACTGGCTCTTCCCCAACTCCATCGCCCTCGGCCAGTTCTACAACATCTCGGCTGACATGGGCGTGCCGTACCGCGTGTGCGGCGGCCTGCAGGACAACGGATCGTGGTGCGGCCCGAGCCGTCGCAAGCAGGGCCCCGTCACCAACGCCATGTGGCACAACGTGGGCGGCGGCGACGGCTTCGTGACGCAGCAGGATCAGACGAACACCGACATCATGTACAGCGAATCGCAGGGCGGCAGCATGGGTCGCCT